>DASVZD010000101.1:0-10253 GCA_036391815.1 Rhodocyclaceae bacterium | reverse complement strand
CGGCGTTGGTCGACAGCCCCGCATGCACGACGATCGCGTACAGCGCAAGCAACACGAGCACGCCGATGTTCTCGTTGAAGTTCTGCACCGCGATCGAGTGTCCGGCGCCCATGAGCACGTGGCCGCGATGCTGCAGCAGCGCGTTCATCGGCACGACGAAGAAGCCCGACAGCATGCCGATCACCACCAGGAGGGGCAGGGCGATGCGGACGTCGCGCACCGCGACCATCACGATCACGACGACGCCCATGGCGATGCCGAGCGGCAGCACGCGGACGGAATCGCGCATCGTGATCATGCGAGCCGCCATCGCGGCGCCCAGCGCCACGCCGACGGCGACCACCCCCTGCAGCATGCTGGAAGTGGACAGGTCGAGGCCCAGCGCGGCCTTCGCCCATTCGATGACGATGAACTGCAGCGTCGCGCCGGCGCCCCAGAACAGCGTCGTCACCGCCAGCGAAATCTGCCCGAGCTTGTCGCGCCAGAGCAGCGCCAGGCAGTGGTTGAACTCGTGGATCAGGTAGATCGGGTTCCTCTTCAGCGGCTTGTGGTCGACGCCGGTGCCGGGCACGTAGAGGTTGAACACGGCGGCGACCAGGTAGAGCAGGGCGATGATCGCCAGGTTCATCTCCGGGATGGTGTCGATGCCGGTGTCGAGGAACGGGAAGTCGAAGGACAGCAGGTCGTGCGCCAGGTCGGGACGGATGATGGCGCCGCCGAGCACCACGCCGAGGATGATGGCGGCGACGGTCAGGCCCTCGATCCAGCCGTTGGCGACCACCAGCAGCCGGTGCGGCAGGTACTCGGTGAGGATGCCGTACTTGGCGGGTGAATAGGCGGCGGCGCCGAGGCCCACCACGGCGTAGGCGAGCAGCGGATGCACGTCGAAGAACATCAGCGCGCAGCCGACGATCTTGATGGCGTTGGCGATGAACATCACGCGGCCCTTGGGCATCGAGTCGGCGAAGGGGCCGACGAAGGCGGCCAGGGCGACGTAGGAGACGGTGAAGAAGGTCTTGAGCAGCGGCTCGTAGGCGCCGGGCGCGTGCATGTCGCGCAGGATGGCGATGGCCGCTATCAGGAGCGTGCTGTCGGCGAGCGCGGAAAAGAACTGCGCCGCCATGATGATGTAGAAGCCGAGCGACATGGGCGGTGGGCGTTATATCACGAAAGCCGGTGCGGCCTTTGCGGGATCCGGCGCAGGCCCCGCCGAATGGGCCAGAAAGTTGGCTATCAGGCTACCTTATACAGGCGATTTGTGATTCAATATGCCCCCATAACAATTACCATATTCGAGGAAACGGACCATGGCGGATCGCAGGCTTCAGGTATTCCACGCCGTTGCCAAGCAGTTGTCGTTTACGAAGGCGGCGGAAGTGCTCTTCATGACGCAGCCCGCCGTGACCTTCCAGATCAAGCAGCTCGAAGAGCACTTCAATACCCGCCTGTTCGACCGCGGCCACGGCCGCATCTCGCTGACCCCGGCCGGCGAACTGGTCCTGATGTACGCCGAGAAGATCCTCAACCTGTCGTCCGAGATGGACGTGCGCCTGGGCGAGATGACCGGCGAGATCGGCGGCTCGCTGCTGGTCGGCGCCAGCATGACCATCGCGGAATTCATGCTGCCGCGCATCCTCGGCGAATTCAAGTCGCTGCATCCCAACGTGCGGCCGCGCCTGGTGGTCGCCAATTCCGAATCCATCGAGACCCGCGTCGCCGAGCACACGCTCGACATCGGCTTCATCGAGTCGCCGTCGCACCAGCCGAACCTGCAGACCGAGAACTGCTGCGACGACGAGCTGATGGTCATCTGCAGCCCGAAGTTTCCGCTCGCCAAGTCGAAGGAGATCGCGCCGCCGCAGTTGATCGAGCATCCCTTCGTGTCGCGCGAGCCGGGCTCCGGCACGCGCGAGTTCATCGACGCCTACCTGCGCAAGGCCGGCATCCAGCCGGAGGACATGCAGTTGGTGATGGAGATGGGCAGCCCGATCTCGCTCAACGGCGTGCTGGAGACCAACCTCGGCTTCTCGATCGCCTCGCGCGCCTCGGTGCAGAAAGCGCAGCGCCTGGGCGACCTGGTGGCGATCCCGCTCAAGCCGCGGCTGATCCGCACGCTGTCGATGGTCTATCCGAAGGAGAAGTTCCGCTCCAAGCTGGTCACCGCCTTCGTGGAGTTCGCCTCGCAGCGGCTGCGCCAGCAAACGCTCGCCCGGTAGCCCCGGCCGCGTTGCCCCGGCGGGGTAGAATCGCCGGATGCCGCTTCCCAGTTCCAGGCCCATCCGGGCTCGCATCGACCTCGCCGCGCTGCGGCACAATCATTCCATCGCAAGACACCACAGCCCCGGCGCCCGCATCTGGAGCGTCGTGAAGGCCAACGGCTACGGCCACGGGCTGCTGCGCGCAGCCAGGGCGCTGGCCGACGTCACCGACGGCTACGCGCTGGTCGAGCTCGACGGCGCGATCGCGCTGCGCGACGCCGGCATCCGCCATCCGATCCTGATGCTCGAGGGGTTCTACACGCCTGCCGAAGTCGGCGTCTTCGTCGAACATGGCCTGACCCCGGCGCTGCACCGGCCGGAGCAGGTCGAGTGGCTGGCAAGGGCAGGGGTGCCGGCCGGCTTCCCCGTCTACCTCAAGCTCAACACCGGGATGAACCGCCTGGGGCTCGATCCGGTCCAGTTCGCCGCCGCGCTCGCGACGCTGGAAGGCAGCGGCGCCGCGATCACCCTGATGACCCATTTCTCCGACGCCGACGAGACGCGCGGCGTCGCCGAGCAGATGCAGCGCTTCCGCGCGCTGCGCGGCGGGCTTGCCTGCCCGGTCTGCCTGGCCAACTCGGCGGCGCTGCTCCGCTATCCCGAAACGATCGGCGACTGGGTGAGGCCGGGCATCATGCTCTACGGCAGTTCGCCGTTCCCGGAGCTGAGCGCCGAGTCGCTCGGACTCAAGCCGGTGATGACGCTCGAGACCGAAGTCATATCCGTCCGCGACCTGGACGCCGGGGACCGCGTCGGCTATGGCGGCAGCTTCGCCGCCGGCGGACCGATGCGCATCGGCGTCGTCGCCTGCGGCTACGGCGACGGCTATCCGCGCCATGCCGGCACCGGCACGCCGGTGCTCGTCGCCGGGCAGCGCACGCGCACGCTGGGACGGGTGTCGATGGACAAGATTTGCGTCGACCTCACCGGTTTGCCGCAGGCGGACGTCGGCGCGCCGGTGGTGATGTGGGGCGAGGGCCTGTCCGCCGACGAGGTGGCCGCCGCCGCCGGCACCGTCAGCTACGAATTGTTCTGCGCGCTGGCCGCGCGCGTGCCGGTCGTGGAGCAGGGCCTTGGCTAAGGCCAGGAGCGTCTACTCCTGCACCGAGTGCGGGGCGACCAGCCCGAAGTGGCAGGGCCAATGCCCGGGTTGCGGCCAGTGGAACACCCTGGTCGAGACCATCGCCGACGTGACGCCGACGGCGAACCGCTATGCGGGATCGTTCGCTTCGCTCGGCGGGGTCGCCGGCCTGCAGGAACTCGCGGCCATCAAGCCGCGCGAGCAGCCGCGCCAGCCGACCGGCATCGAGGAATTCGACCGCGTGCTCGGCGGCGGATTGGTCCCCGGCGGCGTGGTGCTGATCGGCGGCGATCCCGGCATCGGCAAGAGCACGCTGCTGCTGCAGGCCTTGGCGCGGCTGGCCGAGGCGCGCGAGAACGTGGTCTACGTTTCGGGCGAGGAGTCCGGCGAGCAGGTGGCGCTGCGCGCGCAGCGCCTGCAGCTCTCGGCCGAGGGACTGCAGCTGCTGGCGGAAATCAACCTCGAGAAGATCCTCGCCACGCTGGCGAAGCAGAAGCCCGCCGTCGCGGTGATCGATTCGATCCAGACGCTGTGGTCGGAGGCGCTGCAATCGGCGCCCGGCTCGGTCGCGCAGGTGCGCGAATGCTCGGCGCAGCTCACGCGCTTCGCCAAGCAGTCGGGGACCTGCGTGATCCTCGTCGGCCACGTCACCAAGGACGGCGCGCTGGCGGGCCCGCGCGTGCTCGAGCACATCGTCGATACGGTGCTGTATTTCGAGGGCGACACGCATTCGAGCTTCCGCCTGATCCGCGCCTTCAAGAACCGCTACGGCGCCGTCAATGAGCTCGGCGTGTTCGCCATGACGGAACGCGGGCTGCGCGGCGTCGCCAACCCGTCGGCGCTGTTCCTCTCGCAGCATGCGCAAGAGGTGTCGGGGTCCTGCGTGATGGTCACGCAAGAGGGCACGCGGCCGCTGCTGGTCGAGATCCAGGCGCTGGTCGATACGGCGCAGACGCCGAGCCCGCGGCGCCTCACCGTGGGACTCGAGTCGACGCGCCTGGCGATGCTGCTGGCGGTGCTCCATCGCCACGCCGGCATCGTCTGCTTCGACCAGGACGTGTTCGTGAACGCCGTCGGCGGCGTGCGCATCCAGGAGCCGGCCGCCGACCTCGCGGTGCTGCTGGCGATCGTCTCCAGCCTGCGCAACCGGCCGCTGCCGACGAAGATGGTCGCCTTCGGCGAAGTGGGACTGGCGGGCGAGATCCGGCCGGCGCCGCGCGGCCAGGAGCGCCTCAGGGAGGCCGCCAAGCTCGGCTTCACGCACGCGCTGGTGCCGAAGGCCAATGCGCCGAAGCAGGGCATCGACGGCATCGAGGTGATCGCGCTCGAGCGCGTCGAGCAGGCAGTGGAGAAGATCCGCTCGCTGTGAGAATCCTGCGGCTGACGCTCCGCATGCTGGTGCGCGACCTGCGCGCCGGCGAACTGTCGCTGCTCGGCATCGCGCTGGTCCTGGCCGTCGCCGCCATGACCGGCGTCGGCTTCCTGGCCGATCGCGTCGAACAGGCGCTGGCCCTTGAATCCCACCAGATGCTGGGCGGCGACCTGCTGCTGAGCGCCGACCATCCGTGGCCCCAGGCCTACCGGGAGGAGGCGGCGCGGCGCAAGCTGCGGATCGCCGAAAGCCTGTCCTTCTCGAGCATGGTCAGCGGACCCGCCGGTGCGCAGCTGGCGGAGATCAAGGCCGTATCCGCCAACTATCCGCTGCGCGGCACGCTGCGCACGTCGCCGGCGCTCAATGCGCCGGACGGGCCGGCGCCGGCGATGCCGGCGCCCGGCACGGCGTGGCCCGACGAGCGCCTCGCCGCTGCGCTCGGCAGCGACGCGGGGCAGCCGGTCAAGGTGGGCGCGGCGTCGTTCCCGGTAGCCGCCGTCCTCACGCTCGATCCCGACCGCGGCATCAACCTGCTGTCCTTCGCGCCGCGGCTGCTGATGAACCTGGCCGACGTTCCGGCGACGCAATTGATCCAGCCGGGCAGCCGCGTCCATTACCGGCTCCACCTCGCTGGGGAGGCGCGCGACGTCGCCGGATTCCGCCGCTGGGCCGCGGCCCGGCTGGGCCGCGGCGAGCGGCTGGAAAGCATGGACGACGCGCGGCCCGAGGTGCGCCATCTCGTCGAGCGCTCGCAGCGCTTCCTGCGGCTGGCGGCGCTGCTGACCGTCGTGCTCGCCGCCGTGGCGATGGGCCTGGCGGCCGACCGCTACGTGCGCCGGCATCTCGACGGCTGCGCCGTACTGCGCTGCCTCGGCGCCAGCGAGCGGCAGATCCTCGCCATCCATGGCGGCGAATTCGTCGTCTTCGGGCTCGCCGCCACCGTGCTCGGCTGCCTGGCGGGCCTCGCGGTCCAATACGGCCTGCAGGCCATGCTGGCCGGCATCGTGGTGCAATCGCTGCCGGCGCCCGGATGGCTGCCCTGGCTCCAGGGCTTCGCGGTCGGCGGCGTGCTGGTCGCCGCGTTCGTGCTGCCGCCGCTGCTGCGCCTCAAGCGGGTGTCGACCCTGCGCGTGCTGCGGCGCGAATGGGCGGGGGCGGAGTCCGCCTCGCTTGCCGCCTATGCCGCCGGCGCCGCATCGCTCGCCGTGCTGATGTTCTGGGTGGCGAACGACCGCAAGCTCGGCTTCGTCGTGCTGGCCGGCCTGGCGGGCGCGGGGCTCGCCTATGGCGCGGCAGCGCGGCTGCTGCTGGCGCTGGTACAGCGCGTGCGCACGGGAGGCGGCTGGCGCTACGGCGTCGCCAGCCTGCGGCGGCGCATGCGGGCGACGGTGGTGCAGACGGTGGCGCTGGGCCTGGGCCTGACCGCGCTGCTGCTGCTCACCGTGGCGCGCGGCGACCTGCTGGACAGCTGGCGCTCGAAGGTGCCGGCCGACGCGCCCAATCGCTTCCTGATCAACGTGCAGCCCGAGCAGCGCCAGGCGGTGTCGGACTTCCTCGCCGCGCATGGCGTGGCCGAGCCGGCGCTGGAGCCGATGGTGCGCGGCCGCCTCGTCGCGCGCAACGGCCAGCCGGTCGGGCCGCAGTCGTACGCGGAGGAGCGCGCGCAGCGGCTGGTCGAGCGTGAATTCAACCTCTCGTGGTCGGCCCGGCTGCCGCCCGGCAATCAGGTGGTGGCAGGGCGCTGGCACGGCGACGCGGCGGCGCCCCAGTTCTCGGTCGAGCAGGGCCTGGCGCAGACCCTGGGGCTGGCCGTGGGCGACCGGCTGACCTTCGAGATCGCGGGCACGCGCGTTTCCGCGCCGATCACCAGCCTCAGGAGGCTGGACTGGGATTCGATGCGCGTGAACTTCTTCGTCATCGCGCCGCCCGGCGTCCTCGAATCCTTCCCGGCCAGCTACATCACCAGCTTCCACTTGCCGCCCCATGCGGCCGCGACGGTGAACGAACTGGTGCGCGCCTTCCCGAACATCACGGTCATCGACGTCGAGTCCCTGCTGCGGCAACTGAACGGGATATTCGACCAGGTGGCGCGGGCGATCGGCGCGGTGTTCGGCTTCGCGCTGCTCGCCGGCGTCGTCGTCCTGGTGGCGGCGCTGCAATCGGGCCAGGATGAGCGCGCGGCCGACCTCGCGCTGATGCGGGCGCTCGGCGCGCGCGGCGCGCAGGTGCGCAATGCCGTCCTGGCGGAGTTCGGCGTGCTGGGAAGCATCGCCGGGCTGCTCGGGAGCTTCGGCGCCGGCGCCATCGCCTGGGCGCTGGCGCATTTCGTGTTCCGCCTCGACTACCTGCCATCGCCGCTGCTGCCGGTGCTGGGGACGGCCGCGGGATTCGCGACGGCCGTGGTGGTCGGCGCCGCCGGCACCGCCCGCGTGCGGCGGCAGCCGCCGCTCGCGGCACTGCGGGGCGACTGAGCGGCGCTCAGCCGAGCGTGAAGCTGAATTTCGCGCCGCGTTCGGGTTCGGCGGCGGCCCGGATCTCGCCGCCGTGGCGTTCGACGAGGCGCTTGACGATGGCCAGGCCGAGGCCGGTGCCGGGGAACTCGCCCTCGGCGTGCATGCGCTGGAAGGCGCCGAACAGCTTGTCGGCATAGCGCATGTCGAATCCGGCGCCGTTGTCCTGCACCCAATACACGGTGCGTGCGCCGTCGACATCGGCGCCGACCTCGATGCGGGGCTGCGCCACCTTGGCGGAATACTTGAGCGCGTTGCCGATCAGGTTCTGCAGGATCTGCTCGATCATGGTGGCGTCGCCGACGGCGGGCGGCAGGGGACCGATGCGCAGGTCCGCGCCCGGATAGGCGGGTTTCAGGCGGGCGGCCACCTCGCCGGCCAGCGCCGCCATGTCCACCTGCCCCTTCTTCAGCGGCTGGCGGCCGGCGCGCGAGTAGTCGAGGATCCGGTCGATCATGGCGCTCATCCGTTGCGCGTTCGCGGCGATCCGGTCGAGCATTTGACGGCCGTCGTAGGACAGGCGCTGCCGCTCGTCCTCCATCAGGATGTTCGAGAAGCCCCCCATCGCCCGCAGCGGAGCCTGCAGGTCGTGCGACACGGAATAGGCGAAACTCTCCAGGTCCTTGTTGGCCAGTTGCAGCTCGGCGGTGCGCGCCGCCACCCGCTGCTCCAGCTCGGCTTCGCTCTGGCGCAGCCGGGAGCGGTCGGCCGCGAGTTCCGCATGCAGGCGGTTCAGCGCGTCCACCAGCCGCTGCAACTCGTCGTCGCGCGGCTCGCGGTCGAGCGTCAGCGAGGGATCGAAGCGCTCCGGCGACTTCTCCGCCAGGGCGGCGGCCATCCTTTCGAGGTGGCGCACCACCAGCCGGTCGGCGAGGGCGAGCATGAACAGGGCAACCAGCATGGTCTTGACCAGGTTGGCGGCGACGATGAAGACGGCCCGCTCGACGAAGCGCTCGCGCGCCGCCGCGAGATCCGCCTTGATGGTCAGTTCCCCGATTTCGATGTCGCGGCCGCGGTAGTTGCGCATCAGGGTCCAATGGCGCGTGAGGCCGTCGGCCGCGTCGGCGCGGCCGCGCGCGGCGAAGACTTGTCCGTCGACGCCCACCTCGGCATAGGCGAAGTCCGGAAGCCGGACGATGCCGTCGAGCAAGGTCGTCAAGTGCTGGCGGTCGGCCACCCATACGGTGTCGACGATGCTCGGCAGGTAGCCTTCCTGGATCAGCGCGAAGCGCTGCTCGACGGTGGCGATGTCCCGCCGATACTCGACCAGCAGCTGGACGACGGTGATGACGAGCGCCAGGGCGCCGCTGAAGCAGATGGTCCAGAAGATCAGTCGCTGCGACAGCGACCGCGCCTTCCAGCCCGGGAATCTTGCCTGCGTCATTGCGGTCCTATCTCGCCAGCGGCGTGAGGGTGGCGTCGAAGATGCGGCGATAGCTGCCGTCGCGCTTCATGGCGGCCAGCGCCGCCGCCACCGCCGGCGCCAGAGAAGCGTGCCTCCGGTTAAGGTAGCAATACATCTCCTGGCGCGCCAGCGGCGGTTCCATCACCGCGATGGACAGCCCGAGCCGGCGCGCCTGCCACAGGCCCTGCCAGCGCTCGTAGAGGATGACGTCGGTGCGCTCGAGCTGGAGCAGGCTGAACAGCTGTCCGGCATCCTTGACGGCGGTCGCCTCGCGGTGGCCGGCGAGGTTGTTCTCGAAGATCTTCCAGCCGATCAGGTAGGCGACGTGATAGGGCTCGAGCGATCGCCAGTCGGGCGTGGCGAAGCGATGGTGGAGCGAGTAGGCGACGAAGTCGTTGTCGAACACCTTCTCGGGGACGCGCACCAGATTCGGATACTGGATGTCGAGCCCCTTGATGCGCGGCACGACGCCGTCGTCGTCGCCGTTGTTGGCGTTGATCAGCGCCCGTTCCGACGACTCGTGGACGCGGATCTCGACCCTGGCGCCGGCGCGCCGGAATGCTTCGGCCATGACGCGGTCGAGGAAGCCGTCATGTTGCGGCGTGGCGAACGGGGGCCCGACGCCGGTGGATAGCACCAGCGTCTCGCCGGCACTGGCGCGAGTGCCGAACAGCGCAAGCAGGATCGCAATGGAAAGCGCAAGTCGCATGGCCATACCCCGGCAGGGTCGCCAATGCTACACCAGGCCCTCGAAAGGCTGGATCGTGACCGTCTCGCCGGCGGCGACGTCGCCGCGCTCGCTCTCCAGCACGATGAAGCAGTTCGCCTCGGCCATCGAGCGCAGGATCCCGGAACCCTGGGCGCCGGTCGAGCGGACCTGGCATTCGCCGTCCGCGAAAGTCAGGATGCCGCGCAGGAATTCGGTGCGGCCGGCGGCCTTGCGCAAGGGCTCCGTGCAGCGCACCCGGAACGCGGCGAGTTCGGGGACCGGCGTGGCGCCCGCCATCTTGAGCAGCGCGGCGCGGACGAACTGGTAGAACGCCACCATGGTGGCCACCGGGTTGCCGGGCAGGCCGAACAGGCAGGCGTTGCCGATGCGCCCGAAAGCCATCGGCCGCCCCGGCTTCATGGCGATCTTCCAGAACGCCACGTCGCCCAGCCGATGCATGAGGTCGCGCACGAAATCCGCCTCGCCGACCGAGACGCCGCCGCTGGTGATCACCGCGTCGGCCGTCGCGGCAGCCCTGCGGAACGCCTCTTCGAGTGCGGCCGGATCGTCGCGCACGATGCCGCAGTCGACGACTTCGCAGCCCAGGCGGGCGAGCATGCCCGAGAGCGTGTAGCGGTTGCTGTCGTAGATCTGCCCTGGGCCGGCCGGGCTTCCGACCGCCTGCACCTCGTCGCCGGTGGACAGGACGGCGACGCGCAGCCGCCGCTGCACCTCGACCTGCGCGATGCCGAGCGATGCCAGCAGCCCGATGTCGGCGGGGCGCAGCAGCTTGCCGGCGCGCAACGCGACGCTGCCGGCGCGCAGGTCCTCGCCGCGCCGGCGCGTATTGCGGCCCGCCTGCTGTCCCGGCGGGATGCAGGCGAAGTCGCCGTCGACGCGGACGGCTTCCTGGACCGC
>DASVZD010000100.1:0-6263 GCA_036391815.1 Rhodocyclaceae bacterium | reverse complement strand
CTGCAGCGGATCCACTTCCATTCGCCCGGCGCGGTGCCGAAGCGGAATTCCTCCTGGAAGTCCGCGGCGGCTCCCTTGAATGCCTTGACCGCCGCCCGCACCACGCGGCCGCGGTCCTCCGGATGGGTGCGGTCCAGCAGCTCGCGCACCGGCGCGATCGTCACGCCCGGCAGCGCGCCGATCATGTCGGCCCAGTGGCGGTCGAGGTAGACGATGCCGGACCGGATGTCGAAGTCCCAGATGGAGAGCCCGGAAGCTTCCAGCGCGAGCGCCAGCCTGTCCTTGGCGTCGAGCAGTTCCGCCTCCGTCTGGTGGCGCTCGGTGATGTCGAGGCCGATGCCGACCAGCGCGGGCTTGCCCTCGAACTGGAGGCGAAAGCCGTTGAAATAGAACGGCGTGCGCCTGCCGTCCCTGGCGACCAGCGCCGCCTCGACCGCGCTGGTGCCCGTCTCGAAGACTTCGCGGATGGCCATCTCGACGCGCGGCCGGTCCTGCTCGTCGAAGAACGCCAGCGGGCTCGATGCGCGGATCTCGTCGCCGTCCAGGCCGAGCACCGCTTCCAGGTTGCGGTTCCACATCAGGAAGCGTCCGGATGCGTCGAACAGGTAGAAGGCCCCAGGAATGGAATCGATGATCGTCTGGCGCAGCGCATACTCGTGGCGCAGCCGGCGGTCGACACGCCCCGCCAGGTAGAACAGCGCCGCCGACACCGCCAACGAAACCAGGCTCGAGGCGACAAGGCCGGTCAGCAGGTAGCCGGCATCGACACGGCCCAGCAGCAGCAGGTTCATCCCGGCGACGATCGCCTCGGACAAGCCGACCGAGACGGCGACCGGCGCCCAGAGATAGCGCCAGGAAGCCTGCCTGGGCCACCATGCGATGAAACGGTCGAACAGGTCGTGCATCCGGGCGGCGGGGTCAGGCGAAGGTGAAGTTCTTTTCCCGGAACAGGCGCAGGCAGATGTCGACCACGTCCTCGTCATAGAGCACGCCGCGGTTGCGTTCGATCTCCTCGAGCGCCGCCTCGGCGCCCAGCGCGGCCCGGTACGGGCGGTGCGACACCATGGCGTCGACCACGTCGGCGACGGCCAGGATCTTGGCCTCCAGGATGATCTGGTCGCCGCCGCGCAGCCCGTGCGGATAGCCGCTGCCGTCGAGGCGCTCGTGATGCTGGAGGATCATCGACGCCACCGGCCACGGGAAGTCGATCTCCTTGACGATGTCGTAGCCGACCTGGGGATGGATCTTGATCAGACTGAATTCCGTGCTCGACAGCCTGCCGGGCCGGCTGAGGATCTCCGACGGAATGTAGATCTTGCCGATGTCGTGGATCTCGGCGCCGCGCAGCACGCCGGTGACACGGCTCTCGGGCAGCCCCATCTCGCGCGCGATGGCCGCGGCCAGCTGGGCCACGCGGCGCTGGTGGCCGGCGGTATAGGGATCGCGCGCCTCGATGGTGGTGGCGATCGCCTGGATGGTGTCCTCGAGGGCGCGCTCCAGCTTGCGCGCATCCTCCTCGCGCTCGGCGCGCACGCGGATCATCGCCAGGCCGAAACCGAGGTCGCCGGCGAGTTCCGACAGCAGGCTCACTTCTTCGGCGCCGAAGCCGCCGACCTCGGACGCATAGATGTTCAGCGCGCCGATCACCTGCCCGCCCACCCGCAGCGGCAGCGAGATGGCGGAACGGTAGCCGCATTCCAGGGCGCGCTTGCGCCACTCGGGGCCGTCGGAACCCGCGATGTCCTGCACCACCTGGGTCTCGCCGCTGCGCACCGCGCTCACCACGGGCCGCCGTGTCGCGTCGGCGGCGGTCTCGCCCGGCGGCAGGTCGCCGATGAAGCTGGCCTCGCAGCCGCCGTGCCGCGCCACCGGGCGGACGCTGCCGTCGGCCTCGACGAAGCCGACCCAGGCGAGCGCGAATTCGCCGACCTCGACGACCACCCGGCACATGTTCTGCAGCAGCTCGGGTTCGTTCGCCGCATGCACCAGCGTCTCGTTGCAGCGGCTCAGCGTGCGCAGGAAGCGGTTGCTGCGCCGCAGGGCCTCCTCGGCGCGCTTGCGCTCGCTGATGTCGCGGATGATGCCGACCGCGTGCGAGCGGCCCTTGATCGGCGCCGACGAAATGGAGAGTTCGATGGGAAACTGCCGCCCGTCCTGGTGCAGCCCCGACGCCTCGAAGGTGGTGCCCGTCACGCCGCCCACCGGCCAGCCCTTGCCCCCGGCGCCGTCCGTCTGCGACGGCACGATGATCTCGCCGATCGTCTTGCCGGCGAGATCGCTCTGCCGGTAGCCGAACATGCGCTCGGCGGCGGCGTTCCAATAGGTGACGGCGCCCTCGGCATCGACGATGACGATGCCGTCCTGCGCCGATTCCGCCATGTTGCGGAAGCGTTCCTCGCTCTCCTTCAGCGAGACCTCGGCTTCCTGCCTGCGCCGATGCTCCTCGGCATCCTGCAGCGCCCGGTTCACCGCGGGCACCAGCTTCGACAGGTGCCCCTTGAGCACATAGTCGGCGGCGCCCTGGTGGAGGGTCTCGATGGCGAACTCCTCGCCCATCGCGCCGGAAACGAAGATGAAGGGCACCTTGGGCGCCTTTTCGCGCGCCAGGCCGAGCGCCGTCAGGCCGTCGAACGACGGCAGCTTGTAGTCGGCAAGGATGACGTCGGGCCGGAACTCGTCGAGCGCCGCAATGAACGCCGTGCGGTCGTCGACGCGCAGCGAACTGAAGCCAATGCCCGCCTTGCGCAGTTCGCGCTGGGCGAACTCCGCATCGGCCGGCTCGTCCTCGAGCATGAGGACCCGCAATTCCACCGCCACTTCCACTCCCTGTCCGTCAGGCGCTCGGCAACTTGTTGACCAGCAGCCAGTAGAGGCCGAGTTCCCCCACCACCTTGGCGAAGTCGTCGAACTCCACCGGCTTGCTGATATAGCTGTTGACGCCGAGCTTGTAGCATTCCTCGAGGTCCACCTCCTCCTTGGAGGAGGTCAGCACGACCACCGGGATCGAGCGGGTGCGCGGATCCTCCTTGATCCGCCGCAGCACCTCGATGCCGCTGACCTTGGGCAACCGCAGGTCGAGCAGGACGACCTTGGGGCGGTTTTCCACGTTGCGCCCGGCATGGGCGCCGGTGGCGAAGATGAACTCGAGCGCCTCGGCGCCGTCCTTGACCCACACCAGGTGGTTGGCGAAGCCGCGCTTGCGCAGCGCCCGGATCGCGAGTTCCGCGTCCGCCTCGGTGTCCTCGACCATCAGGATCTCGACGATGTTGTCGTTCATGTCACTCTCCCCTGCGCGGCAGGGCGAAATGGAAAGTCGCCCCCTCGCCGACCTTGCCTTCGGCCCATACCCGCCCGCCATGGCGCGCCACGATGCGCTTGACGATGGCCAGCCCGACGGCCGAACCTTCGAACTGCCCGGTGCGATGCACGCGCTCGAACACCCGGAACAGCTTGTCGATGTACGCCATGTCGAAGCCGACGCCATGGTCCTTCACGAAGTAGGTATTTTCCTCTTCTTTCGCCTCGCCACCCACTTCTATGACGATCTCCCGCTCCGGCAGGGAGAATTTGATGGCGTTTCCCAACAGGTTGAGCAGCACCCGGCGCAGCATCTCCGGATCGCCCCACGCCGGCGGCAGCGTTCCCATCTGCAGCGTCACCAGCCGGCCGGGAACGCCCGCCTTCAATTCGTCGAGCGCTTCATGCACCAGCCTGCCGAGGTCCACCGGCTCGAACGCCAGGCGTTGCCGGCCGACGCGCAGGAAGCGCAGGATGTCGTCGATCAGGCAGCCCATCCGCACCGCATTGCTGCGGATGATGCCCAGCAGCCGCTCGCCCTCCTGATCGAGCTGGCCGGCGTGCTCCTCGGCCAGTATCTTGGCGAAGCCGTCGATCGCCCGCAAGGGCGTTCGCATGTCGTGGGACATCGAATAGGAGAACTCCTCGAGTTCCTTGTTGGCGGCTTCCAGCTCGCGCCGCCGCGCCTCAAGGCCGCGGTTCGCCTCCTCCAGCTCGCGCTCGGCCGCCATCTGGCGCAACCGGTCCATGCCATTGACGGCAAGTATCTGCGACAGCTGGGCATAGACCGCCGTGATGGTCTCGACGCGCTCCCGGGTGATCACCGGCACCCGCGCCACGGCGTCGAGGTAGGCCTGCTCCTCGAAGCCGAACTCGGCTGCCTGGCGGCGGAAGAAGTCCATGTCCGGCGGCTCGACGAAGAACTGCCCGGTGAACACGTTGGCCAGGTGGCGGCCGCCGACGGTGATGGGCGCGGCGGTGTCCACCAGGCCGTTGAGGCAACGATAGACGGCGAAGTTCTCGCCGCGCGTCATGCTGCCCGCCAGGGAGGTGTCGCTCTCGATGCAGCGCTGGCGGGTCACCGGGTGGCAGCGATGGAACCGCGTGCACAGCGCCTGCCATCCGGCATGCGTGATCACCGTGCCCTCGAGGTCGATGATGGCGTTGGCGATGCCGGTGAGCCGATGGAAGCTCTCCATCAGCCGCTGCAGCGCGGCGACGTCGACGAGGTCGGCGAACCGGATGCCGTCCGGCAGCGCTATTTCCGGCCTCAGTTGCTTGGCGTCCATTGCCGGCCTCATGCCCTGGGCAGGAAGAAATGGAACATCGCGCCCTCCCCTTCCTTGCCTTCGGCCCATACGTGCCCGCCGTGCCTTCCCACGATGCGCTTGACGATGGCCAGCCCGATGCCGGTCCCCTCGTAGTCCTTCTGCGCGTGCAGGCGCTCGAACACGCCGAACAGCTTGGCGACATATTTCATGTCGAAGCCGACGCCGTTGTCCTTGACGTAGTACTCGCTGCCCTCGACCGTCTGCCTGCCGCCGACCTCGATCACCGCCGGCTCGCGCGTGCGCGTGAACTTCGCGGCGTTCGACAGCAGGTTGACGAAGACCTGGCGCAGCATGTCGCGGTCGCCCTGCGCGGGCGGCAGATCGGCGATGCCGAAGCGCAGCGCGCGTCCGGGGGCCGCGGCCTGCAGCTCCTCCGCCACCTCGCCCGCCAGGGCCGCCATATCGACGCTGGTCGCCGCCATTTCCCGCCGCGACATGCGCGAAAAGGCCAGCATGTCGTCGATCAGCCGGCCCATGCGCGCGGCATTGGCACTGACTTGGTCGAGCAGGCGCCGGCCCTCGTCGTCGAGCTGCGCGCCGTGGTCCTCAACGAGGATGTGCGAGAACCCGTCGATGGCGCGCAGCGGCGCGCGCAGGTCGTGCGATACCGAATAGGCGAAGGCCTCGAGCTCGGCGTTGACCTGCTCCAGGGCGGCCGTCCGGTCCCGGATGTCCTGGCAAAGCGTGATCGCGGTCGCCAGCCGCGACATGATGGGCAGGAAGAGGTCCTGCAGCGGCAGCGACGAGCGCGGCGCATCGGGGCTCAGCAGCAGCACGCCGCCAAAGCCCGGAATCGGCAGGCGCAGCACATGGCGGTAAGGCTTGCGGGCCGGCAAGGCGGCCAGCAGCTCCGGCGCCTCCGTCAGCAGCGGCGCCGGCTCGACCAGCGCCGCCGGCAGCTTCATCACGGCGCCGACGCGCTTGACCAGCATGTAGTTGCCGACCGCCGCCTCGAGCCGCAACTCCGCATCCGGCCCCGCCATGCCGGGCAGCGCCGTGTAGACCATCCCCGCCGGGAACCCGGTGTGGTAGAGCAGGCGTTGCAGGGTCTTGGTCAGGAGGGCATCGACGGTGACCTCGCTGCCGATCGTCAGGGCAAGATCGTAGAGAACGGAAAGCGCCTGGATGCCGTTTACCGCCTCAACCATGGAACGCCCACCAGGGTTGCATTGTGGAACAGCGGATAGCCGTCGCTGCGCGCGCTGCCGATCTCGCCAAGCGAAAGCGCGCCCGCCACCTGGGCCGCGCCCGTCTCGCTGCCCACGGCGGACAGTTCGTCGCCCAGCCCCGTGCCGATATGCAGCCGCCGTCCGGCGCAGTAGAACAGCAGCAGGTCCCCGTCCGCCACGGGCGCGCCGATGCGGGCCAGGTCCTGCGCCAGCGCCGGCGCCGCCCTGCCCGATCCCGCCCGGGCGTCCAGCAGCGTGAGCAGCGAGTTGGGCTGGATCTCGCCGACGCAGACGATCTCGCCGTGGTCGCCGAGGGCGACCGGGATGCGCACCAGCACTTCGCCGTCGGCGCGCAGGATGCCGAACGGGAAGTGCACGGCATGGGTGTAGAAGTTGTCGCGATCGATCGCCACGCCGTACTGTTCGCGCATGATCTCGCGATAGACCTCGAGGGCCGGCCGCCAGT
>DASVZD010000099.1:0-2401 GCA_036391815.1 Rhodocyclaceae bacterium | reverse complement strand
GACCCCGACTACATCGTGGATCACTTCACCGTGCGGCGCTTCGACGAGACCGGGACGCTCCAGCACTTTCTGGTCGGGGAAAAGATGCTACATTATCCCGACGACGACAGTACCGAGGTCCTGGCGCCGCGCCTGACGTATTTCCGGACTCCGCCCGTGCATGTCTCGTCGAACACCGCATGGCTGGACAAGGATGGCAAGCACGTCAAGCTGGAAGGCAATGTGCGCGTGATTCGCGACGGCTTGGACGGCAGCCCGTCCACCGAAATCGACACCAGCGTGCTCTATGCGATCCCGGATGACGAGTTCGCGCATACCGACGCTCCCGTCACCATCACCCAGGGGCAGTCCGTCATGCACGGCTCGGGAATGGAAACGAACGACAAGACGCAGATATCCATCCTGTATGGACGTGCGTCGGGGACGATCTACAAGAAGCAGACGGATGCCGCTCATGGGAAGAACTAGCCCTATTCGCCTCGCACTGGCGCTGCTCGCCTCGGCATCGCTGATCGCCGTCGCCCCGGCGCGCGCCGAGAAGGCCGACAAGGACAAGCCGGTCAATCTGGAGGCCGATCGCATCACGGTCGACGATGCGCAGAAGGTGCACATCCTCGAGGGCAACGTTCAGCTCGTGCGTGGAACCCTGGTCATCCGGACCGACAAGCTGGTCGTCACGCAGGATGCCGACGGCTACCAGCGCGGCGTCGCGTACGGGGGCGCCGGCGGCCTGGCGCACTTCCGCCAGAAGCGCGAAGGCAAGGACGAATACGTCGAAGGCGAGGCCGAACGCCTCGAGCACGACGCGAAGACCGACATCACCCAGCTGTTCAACCGCGCCTACGTGAAGAGCGGCCAGGACGAGGTGCGTGGCCAGTACATCCAGTACAACGGGGATACCGAGAACTACCTCGTCACCAGCGGTCCCAACGGCACGGTGGCGGCCGCCAAGGGCGGACGAGGCCGCGTGCACGCCATCATCCAGCCGCGAGGCGCGAGCGATGCCCCGGCTGCTCCCGCTCCGGCAGCGGGACGCTCTACGGCGCCGCTGAAGGCGGCCACCGAGATCGCGCACCCGCGCGAGGAGGAATAGTCGATGGCGTACGAGAACATCCGCGCGGAAATCCGCGGCAAGGTGGGCCTCATCACGCTCGATCGGCCGAAGGCCCTGAATGCACTCAACGATGCGCTGGTCGATGAACTCGGCGCAGCGCTGGGCACGTTCGAGGCGGACGAGAACATCGGATGCGTCGTCATCACCGGGTCCGAAAAGGCTTTCGCAGCGGGCGCGGATATCGCGGCCATGAAGGACTTCTCCCACATGGACGCCTATCTCGGCAACTACATCACGCGGAACTGGGAAGCGGTGGCCCGTTGCCGCAAGCCGGTGATCGCCGCCGTGGCCGGCTTCGCCCTCGGCGGCGGCTGCGAACTGGCGATGATGTGCGACATGATCTACGCCGCGGACACCGCGAAGTTCGGCCAGCCGGAAGTCAAGCTCGGCATATTGCCCGGGGCGGGCGGCACGCAACGGCTGCCGCGCGCGGTGGGCAAGGCAAAGGCCATGGATCTCTGCCTGACCGCCCGCTTCATGGATGCCGCCGAAGCCGAGCGCTGCGGCCTCGTCGCGCGCGTCATCCCCGCCGAGAAACTGCTCGATGAAACCCTGGCAAGCGCGGAGGCGATCGCCGGGTTTTCCTTGCCGGTCGTCATGATGATCAAGGAGTCGGTCAACCGGGCTTTCGAAGCCTCGCTTGCCGAAGGCCTGCTGTTCGAGCGGCGAGCCTTCCATGCCGCCTTCGGCCTTGCCGACCAGAAGGAAGGCATGGCCGCCTTCCTCGAGAAGCGCAAGGCGACGTTCAGCAACCGCTGACCCCCCCCGCAGCGCACCATCCCCTGCCTCCACTCGCGGGACAGGAAGGCCAGGATTACTCCATATCCTGCTGATTACTATACGAATATTGACCAATTCGCCGCGGCGTTGTGCGACGCAACAAAAATCTGTTGACATCGGGTTGTCCGGCCATATAATTGAATCGTGCTGCAGTGCAATATCGCGCTTTGGGTCAGTCTGGAAGGCCGACTTGGAAGCGCCGTCGCAGGTAATACCAAGTAAGCATCGAACCCATTTCCGGAGACACGCCATGAACTACTCGCCCGAACAGATCGCCGCGGCCAACAAGGCCAACGTCGAGACCGCCCTGACGCTCGCGAACACCGCTTTCGCCAGCGCCGAACGCATCGCCGCGCTCAACCTGAACACCGCTCGCACCCTGCTGGAAGAGTCGGTTTCCACGGCCAAGACGCTGATGGCGGCCAAGGACGCTCAGGAACTGATCGGGCTGCAAAGCTCGCTGGCCCAGCCGGCGATCGACAAGGCCATCGCCTACTCGCGCAGCCT
>DASVZD010000098.1:0-1848 GCA_036391815.1 Rhodocyclaceae bacterium | reverse complement strand
TCCTCGACGCTGGCGGCCTGCTCGGAAGAGGCCTGCGAGAGGCTCTGGGCGGTCGAGGAAACCTGCTGGGTGGCGGCGCCGAGGGCCTCGGCGGTGGCATTGACGTCGCCGATGGTCTGGGCGAGCTTGGCGACGGTGTTGTTGAGCGCCTGCTTGAGCAGATCGAACGAGCCCATGTAATCGCGGCTGATGCTGCGCGTGAGGTCGCCTTGTTCGAGTCCCTGTGCCAGATCGCCGATGTCCTTGATGGCAGCGTCGACGGTATTGGACAACTGATTGAGCAGTTCCGAGAGTTCCTTGGTGTAGCCGGCCTTGCCGGCGAGGTCCATCTTGGTGGAGAAGTCGCCGCGGTTGGCGGCGGCGACGATGTCGCGGATCTCGCCGACGATGCCGGTCAGCGCGTCGACCGTGGTGTTGACGGCCTGCTTGGCCTGGTCGAAGTCGCCCTGGTAGTCGCGCGTGACTTTCTGCGAAAGATCGCCATGGGCGAGCGCCGACGCCACGCGGACGACGTCCTTGAAGGCGGTGTCGACGGTGTCGGAGAGCTGGTTGAGCAATTCCGAGAGTTCCTTGGTGTAGCCGGCCTTGCCGGCCAGGTCCATCTTGGTGCTGAAGTCGCCGCGGTTGGCGGCCGCCACGATGTCGCGGATCTCGCCGACGATCTTCACCAGGTTGTCCTGCATCGACTTCATCGCGGCCTTGAGCAGGCCGGTTTCCTCGCTGGAATCGACCACGATGACCGTGGAGAGGTCGCCCGCCGCGATGGCGTTGGCGGCGGCCACAGCCTCGGTGAGCGGGCGGGTGATGGAGCGGGTGACCAGCCAGGCCAGCAGCAGACCGATGAGTGCCGCCCCGCCGGAAATGGCGAGCATGAGCGTGACGGCGCTCTGGTATTCCTGGCTGCTCTCCTTCATCAGGTCCGCGTTCACCTTTTCCTGCCGTTCGATCAGCGCGTTGATGTCCTTGAAGAGGGCGGCTTGCGGCCCGCGTACTTCCTTGATGATGACGTTCGTGGCTTCGCTTCCCTTGCCGGCGAGCCCGAGTGCGATGGCCTTGTCGACCAGCGGACGGAGAACCTTCACGTCGTCGCCGAGCTGCGCCATGATCTTCTTGCCCTCTTCGGACTTGATGAGGGTCGTCAGCTTGTCCATCAGTTCGCCGTACTTGGCGCGGCTCTCCAGGATGCGCGCTTCCTCCTTCTTCATCTCCTGGGGATCGTCGAGCAGCGCAATGTTGCGCACCGCGCGGGCGACCAGGTTCTGCTGCGCCATGAGGCCGTTGGCCAGCTTGATCTTGAGCGCGTTCTCGTTCTCGGCCAGTTCGAAATTGGCCTGGATCGAGGCCATGCGGGACAGACCGATGGCGGCGATGCAGGCGAGCATGACCAGCACGGCTCCGAAGCCGATGCCGAGCTTGGCTGCGACACGCAGGTTCTTGAACATATCGTCGATTCCTTGAAGTGAAGAATTGGGTTGGACGGCTCGTTCGCTAGGACAGCGCGGAGCCGGCGAAGGATGAGGGAACGGCTGCGCGCCTCGCGGCCACGTGGCCGGCAGGCGGATCGGCCTGCGACTCTCCGAGGTTGAAGAAGCTCATCAGCTGCTGCAGGTTGTTGGCCTGGGAGGACATCTCCTCGGCGGTGGCGGCGAGTTCCTCCGAAGCGGAGGCGTTCTGCTGGGTGATCTGGTTCAACTGCCCCATGGCGGTGTTGACCTGGCCGACGCCGGCGTTCTGTTCTTCCGAAGCGGAAGTGATCTCCTGGATGAGGTCGGCGGTCTTGCGGGTGGCGGGGACGATCTCGTCGAGCAGCTTGCCGGCGCGCTCGGCCATGCCGACGGAGTTGCCGGC
>DASVZD010000097.1:0-2093 GCA_036391815.1 Rhodocyclaceae bacterium | reverse complement strand
GCGACCCGGTCCTGGCCACCACCGGCAATCTCAACAATCACATCGGCCTCCCGCTGACCGTGCTGAGGCTGCGCGATGTCCATCGCGCAGCGGCGATCGAGATGGGAATGAACCATCGTGGCGAGACCGCCGAGCTGGCGGCGATCTGCGCGCCCGACGTGGCGCTCATCAACAACGCGCAGCGCGAGCACCAGGAATTCATGAAGTCGGTCGCCGCGGTGGCGCAGGAGCATGGCGCCGTGATCGAGGCGCTGACCGCCGACGGCATCGCCGTGATCAACGCCGACGACGAGTTCGCCGACTATTGGCGCGGCGTCGCCGGCACCCGCGGCATCTGGGACTTCGGACTCGAGGCGCCGGCGGCGGTGACGGCGCGCTGCCGCATGGAAGGCGAGCGCATGCACCTCGAGGTCGCGACGCCGGAGGGCCGGGTGCCGGTCGCGCTGGCGGTGATCGGGCTCCACAATGCGAGGAACGCCCTGGCCGCGACGGCGGCCGCCATGGTGGCGGGCGCCGGTCTCGACGCGGTGCGGCGCGGGCTGGAGAGCTTCCGTCCCGTCAAGGGCCGGCTGCAGACCCGGCGCGGCATCGACGGCGCCACGGTGATCGACGACACCTACAACGCCAATCCGGATTCGGTCGGCGCGGCCATCGACGTGCTGGCGTCGTTTCCCGGGCGCCGGGTGCTGGTGCTGGGCGACATGGGCGAAGTCGGCGACAAGGCGGGACAATATCACGACGAGGTCGGCGGCCATGCGAAGAGCATGGGCATCGACCGGCTGCTGGCGCTCGGCGACCATGCCGCCGCCGCGGTTCACAATTTCGGCGAAGGCGCCGAACATTTCGGCCGGGTCGAGGATCTGGTCGCGGCCTTGCGTCCCGAACTGGCTGCCGGCGTCACGGTGCTGGTCAAGGGATCGCGCTTCATGCGGATGGAACGCGTGGTGCAGGCCATCACGGAACAAGGGGAACACTGAATGCTGCTGGAACTCGCGCAATGGCTGGCCAAGGACATTCGCGCCTTCAACGTCTTCAACTACATCACGCTGCGCGCGGTGCTGGCGACCATGACGGCGCTGACCATCTCCTTCGTCGCCGGCCCCGCCTTCATCCGCTGGCTGACGCTCAAGAAGATCGGCCAGTCGGTGCGCACCGACGGCCCGCAGACGCACCTCACCAAATCGGGCACGCCGACCATGGGCGGCGGTCTGATCCTGATCTCGCTCGGCGTCTCGACCCTGCTGTGGGCCGACCTGTCCAACCGCTTCGTCTGGATCATCCTGATCGTCACACTCGGCTACGGCGCGGTCGGCTGGGTCGACGACTGGCGCAAGGTGGTCTATCGCAATCCCGACGGCCTTTCCGCCCGCTCCAAGTTCTTCTGGCAGTCGCTGATCGGCTTCATCGCCGCCATCTACATCGCCTTCTCCATCTCGGCGCCGGACAACGAGAAGGTGGTGCACCTGTTCTTCCAGTGGGTCGCCAGCGGCTTCACGCTCGAGCTGCCGTCCAAGGTCGACCTCATCGTGCCCTTCTTCAAGAGCGTCTCCTACCCGGTGGGCATCTTCGGCTTCATCGCGCTGACCTATTTCGTCATCGTCGGCACCAGCAACGCGGTGAACCTGACCGACGGCCTCGACGGCCTGGCGATCATGCCGACGGTGCTGGTCGGCGCGGCGCTCGGCATCTTCGCCTACGTCGCCGGCAATGCCGTCTACTCGAAATACCTGTTGGTGCCCTACATCCCGGGCGCGGGCGAACTGACGGTGTTCTGCGGCGCCATCGCCGGCGCCGGCCTCGGCTTCCTGTGGTTCAACGCCTATCCGGCCGAGGTCTTCATGGGCGATGTCGGAGCGTTGTCGCTCGGGGCGGCGCTGGGCGCCGTCGCCGTCGTGGCGCGCCAGGAGATCGTGCTGTTCATCATGGGCGGCGTGTTCGTCGCGGAAACGCTTTCGGTGATGCTGCAGGTCGGCTGGTTCAAGTACACCAAGAAACGCTACGGGCAGGGCCGGCGCATCCTGCGCATGGCGCCGCTGCACCATCACTTCGAGCAATCGGGCTGGAAAGAGACGCAGGTGGTAGTGCGCTTCTGG
>DASVZD010000096.1:0-3129 GCA_036391815.1 Rhodocyclaceae bacterium | reverse complement strand
GGCGCTCGCCGGGCTCTTCGGCCCGATGGCGCTGCGCTGGTTCGCGCCGCTCCCGCTCGATGCCGCCATCATTTCATGGTGGCTCGGCGATGCGCTGGGGATCGTCGCGCTGGCGCCCGCCGTGCTCGCCTGGCGGGAGGCGACGCCCGCAGAGCGGCGCCTGGAAGGCTGCGCCGTGCCGCCGGCCGCGCTGGCCGCCGTCGCGGCGGCGCTCGGCTACCTGACCTTCGTATCGGGCAGCCTGTTCCTGGCGAACGAATACCTGCAGGCGGCCCTGCTGCTGCCGCTCACCATGGCGCTGGCGATGCGCTGCCCGCCCGCGGCGGCCTACTCGCTGACCCTCGTCCTGATCGCCGAACTGGCGCATGGCGCGGCCGGGTACTTCGGGCCGCTGCTGGGCGCCACGCCGGCGGAGCGCGGCTACGCGGTGCACGGCTTTTCCGCGCTGACCGCCATGATGGTGCTGTTCCTCTCGGCGCACATCCTCGGCGTGCGGCGCATCGCGGGCGCCGCCAAGGCCGGCGAGGAGCGCTTCCGCCGCATGGCGGCGCTGACCTCCGACTGGTACTGGGAGCAGGACAAGGAGTTCCGCTTCACCTGCCTGGAAGGGCCGGTGCTGGGCGAGGCCTCGAGCCTGCAGTCGCAGTTCTTCGGCAAGCGCCGCCAGGAACTGCCGGGCTTCGAGCCCTACAGCATGAGCTGGGAGGCCCACCAGGCGGACCTCGACGCCCACCGGACATTCCAGGGCCTGGTGTTGCGCTACACCGATCCGGAGCGGCGCGTCCGCTACTACAGCGTGAGCGGCGAGCCGGTCTGCGACGCCGCCGGCCAGTTTGCCGGCTATCGCGGCGTGGGCCGCGACGTCACGTCCGAGGTCGAATCGCGCGAGGCGCTGGTGGCCAGCGAGCGCCAGCTGCACGACGTCGCCGACGCCACCTTCGAGGCGCTGTTCGTCCACGACTACGGCAGGATCGTCTTCGTCAACCAGGCCTGCTGCGAACTGGCGGGGCTGCCCCGGGAGGACTTCCTCGGCCGCTCGATCCTCGATTTCGTCGCGCCCGAGGAGCATGTCAAGATCATCCAGCAGCTGTCGAGCAACGAGGGCATCCGGCATTACGAGACCATCGGGCTGAACATCGAGGGGCGCCGCTTTCCGGTCGAGGTGTTCGGCCGGCCGTTCTTCTTCCACGGCAAGCCGATGCGCATCATCGCCATTCGCGACGTCAGCGAGCGGCTGCGCACGGAAGCGGCGCTGCGCGGGCAGATCGAGTTCCAGCGCACGCTGCTCGACACCATCCCGAGCCCGGTGTTCTACAAGGACCGCGCCGGGCGCTACCTCGGCTACAACCGCGCGTTCGCCGAATCCCTCGGCATCGGCGCCGAGGAGTACATCGGCAAGACGGTGCTCGATCTGCTGCCCGGCGAGACCGGCCGGCGCATCGCCGCGAACGACGACCGGCTCTACCAGAGCGCCGCCGGCGCGCAGCAGGACGAACTGGCAGTCGACACCGTGCGGGGGCGCCGCGACGTGGTGATCCACAAGGGCGTGTTCCGCGACGACCGCCAGCAGGCGGCCGGCATGGTCGGCGTGGTGACGGACGTCACCGAGCGCAAGCGCAGCGAGCAGCGCCTGCGCCGCTTCCAGGAACTGTCGCCCGCCGCCATCGGCATCGTCAGCACCGCCGGGGAGGTGCTCTACATGAACCCGGCGGCCTTCGCGCTGTTCGGCTACCGCATCGAGGACGTGCCCAACATGGAGGCGTGGTGGGAGCTGGCCTACCCCGACCCCGCCTATCGCGCCGACCGCTACGCCGCCTGGGTGGCGGCCGTGGAACTCACGCTGCGCGAGGGCCGCTACATGTTCCGCTTCGACGGCCGCGTCCGCTGCATGGACGGCCGGGACCGCTGGATCGAGACCATGGTGAGCCTCGGGGTCGACGAGATCTTCATGATATTCACGGACCTCACGGATTACGTAGAGGTCGGCGTCACCTAAGCGGCTCGCTTCGCTCGAAAAAGTCGGGTAGTCGGGCAGACGCCCTAGAGCCTTTCGACCTGCTCGCGGATCTTCGCCGGCTCCTCGAGCCGCAGGATGCGGCCGACCTTGAGGGCCAGCTGCTCGGCATCGCACATCACCACGCTGTGCTTCACCTCGAGGATCTGCGACGGATGCATCGAGAACTGCCGCAGGCCCATGCCGATCAGCAGGCGCGTCATCTGCGGGTCGCCGGCCATCTCGCCGCACACGGCCACCGGCGTCTCGGCGCGGTTGGCCGTCTGGATGGTCTGCGACAGCAGCTTGAGGATGGCCGGGTGCAGCGGATCGTAGAGGTGCGCGACCGCCTCGTCGGTGCGGTCGATCGCCAGCGTGTACTGGATCAGGTCGTTGGTGCCGATCGACAGGAAATGCAGGCGCTTGAGGAAGGGCGTCAGCGCCAGCGCGGCGGCCGGGATCTCGATCATGCCGCCGACCTCGATGCTCTCGTCGAACTTCACCTTCTCGGCGCGCAGCTGTTCCTTGGCGAGCCAGATCATCATCAGCGTCTGCTCGATCTCGTTCACGTGCGCCAGCATCGGCACCAGGATGCGCACCTTGCCGTACTGCGAGGCGCGCAGGATGGCGCGCAGCTGCGACAGGAAGATCTGCGGCTCGGCCAGGCAGTAGCGGATGGCGCGCAGGCCCAGCGCGGGGTTGGGCGCCTGGCGCTCGGTGCCGCGCAGCCCGCCGGCTTCCTTGTCGGCGCCGATGTCCAGCGTGCGGATGGTCACCGGCTTGCCGGCCATCGCCTTGGCCACGGCCCGGTAGGCTTCGAACTGCTCGTCCTCGGACGGCAGCGTGTCGCGGTTCATGAACAGATACTCGGTGCGGAACAGCCCGATGCCGGCGGCCTCGACCTCCTTCACCTGCACCATGTCCTGCGGCAGCTCGATGTTGGCCTGCAGCGAGACGTCGACGCCGTCGAGCGTCACGGCGCGCGCCGACTTCAGGCGCTTGAGCTTGGAGCGCTCGATTTCCAGCTCGCTCTTGCGCAGCCGGTATTCCTGCAGCACCCGCTCGTCGGGATCGACGATCAGCACGCCGCGCGCGCCGTCGACGATCAGCAGGTCGTCCTCCTGCACCAGCGGCCG
>DASVZD010000095.1:0-3794 GCA_036391815.1 Rhodocyclaceae bacterium | reverse complement strand
CAAGCTCAACGCCGAGCACAACCCGGAGTTCGACTTCGGCCAGGGCGCCGACGGCGAGGGCGAGGAAGTCGATTTCAGCGGCCAGGAATCCCTGGGCACCTGCCCGAAGTGCGGCGCCCGCGTGTTCGACCACGGCATGGCGTATGTCTGCGAGAAAGCCGTCGGCGCCGCCAAGACCTGCGACTTCCGCTCCGGCAAGGTGATTCTCCAGCAGGAGATCTCTCGCGCCGACATGCAGAAGCTGCTCGAGACCGGCAAGACCAGCCTGCTCCGCGGCTTCGTCTCCAACCGCACGAGGAAGAAGTTCTCCGCCTACCTGGTGCGCGATCCTTCCGGCAAGGTCGGTTTCGAGTTCGAGGCGCGCACGCCGAAGGCGCCGAAGGCCGGCGCCGCCAAGGAAGCGGCGACGCCCGCTGCGAAGCCGGCCGCGAAGACCAAGGCCGCGGCAAAGACCACCGCCAAGACCGCCACGAAGAAGGCGGCGCCGAAGAAGGCCGCCAAGTAGGACATCATGGCCGACGCGCTGCCCGCGCAAGCCCAGGCCGTCCTCGACTTCTGGTTCCTGCCGGCCGGCACGCTCGGCCATAACCGCCCGCGCCTCGAGTGGTTCCGCAAGGACGCCGCGTTCGACGACGCGATCCGCCGACAGTTCGCTTCGCTCGTCGATGAAGCCCTTGCCGGCAAGCTGCCCGACTGGGGCGACAGCGCCGAGGCGGTGCTCGCGCGCATCCTGGCGCTCGACCAGTTCCCGCGCAACCTGTTCCGCGACGACCCGCGATCCTTCGCCGGAGACCCGGCCGCGCTGGCGCTGGCGACGAAGCTCGTCGGCAGCGGCCGCGACAAGAACCTGCCGCCGGTCCGCCGCTGGTTCGTCTTCATGCCCTTCATGCACAGCGAGTCGCTGCTCGAGCAGGAGCGCGCGGTCGCGCTGTTCGAGGGACTGCGGCGCGAAGCGCAGGAGTCGGCCTACGAATCGGCCTTCGGCTATGCGCTGCGCCACCGCCAGATCATCGAGCGCTTCGGCCGGTTTCCCCATCGCAACGCCGCGCTCGGGCGCCCCTCAACCCCGGAAGAGGAAGAGTTCCTCAAGCAGCCGGGGTCGTCCTTCTGACCAAAACCGGGGTCTGTCCCCGGTTTTTTCAGAGCCAGTTCGGCATCTGCGCCGCCAGCGCCTGCTTCTCCGCGGTCGCCGCGCCCACCAGCGCGAACCCCAGCGGCTTGCCGTCCGCCGCTTCGAAGACGCCGCGCACGCCCGTGCCGCTCGCTTCCTCGCGCCACTCGCCGGCCGCGCCCATCGGGGGAGGGCAGACCACCGCCGGGCAGGCCGGCGTCTTCACCACCACCGGCATGGCCGGGTAGCTGACCAGCGTCGGCTCGCCGGCCAGGGTCTTGGCCAGCGCCCGCGCCTGCTGCATGATGGGCAGAACGAAGGGCAGCACCAGGCCGCCCACTTCGGCACAGTCGCCGACGGCGTGGATGTCGGCATCCGAGGTCCGCAGCTTGCCGTCGACCATGATGCCGCGGCCGGTCTTGAGGCCTGCGGCGCGGGCCAGCGCCGTCTCGGGGCGCAAGCCGACGGCCGACAGCACCAGGCCGGCCTCGAACGCGTTGCCTCTCGCATCGACCAGCACGTAGCCGGCACCCTCCTTCTCGACGCGCACGACGCTGGACGTGAAATGGAAGCGCACGCCCGCCGCGGCAAGCCCCGCGCCGAAGTGGGCCGAGGCCTTCGGCGGCAGCAGCCGGCCGAGCGGCTGGGGCGCGACGTCGAAGACGTCGACCTGGTAGCCGGCGCCCGCCAGGTCGTTGGCGAATTCGCAGCCGATCAGGCCGCCGCCGAGGATGGCCACCCGGCGCCTGCCGTCGAGCCGTGCGCGGAACACCGCGTAGTCGTCGAGATGGTTGACCGACAGGATCTCGGCCGCGCCGCTGCCCTCGATCGGCAGGCGGATCGGCTGGGCCCCGACCGCCAGCACCAGCTTGCCGTACTCGACGATGCCGTCGCCGGTGGCCAGCACCTGGCGGTCCGGCAGGACATGCGTTGCGCGCACGTGGTCGAGGATCTCGATGCCCAGTTGCGCGGCGACCTTCTCGCGCGGGGTGGCGACCAGTTGCTCGGGCGTCTTCTTCCAGGCCAGCGCGTTGGAGAGGTTGGGCTTCGAGTAGAAGGCGCCGCCGTCCGCCGTGACCATGCGGATCGGCACCTGCTTGTCGAGCTTGCGCAGCTCGCGCGCGACGCCGAAACCCGCCAGGCCCGCGCCGACGATGACGACCGGCGCGCTCATTCTTCGAGCAGGCTGCGCAGCATCCACGCCGTCTTCTCGTGGATTTCGAGCCGCTGCGTCAGCAGGTCCATGGTCGGCTGGTCGTTGGCCTGCTCGACGACGGGGAAGAGGCTGCGGGCGGTGCGCGCCGTGGCTTCCTGGGCGGCGACCAGCAGCCTGATCATTTCGGTCGCCTTCGGCACGCCATCGACTTCCTTGATCGACGCCAGCTTGACGAACTGGTTGTAGGTGCCCGGCGCGGGGAAGTCGAGCGCGCGTATGCGTTCGGCGATCAGGTCGAGCGCGTTCCACTGCTCGGTGTACTGCTCCATGAACATCAGGTGCAGCGTGTTGAACATCGGACCCTTCACGTTCCAGTGGAAGTTGTGGGTCATCAGGTAGAGCGTGTAGCTGTCCGCCAGCAGCCGCGAGAGGCCCTCCGCAACGCGGGCGCGGTCTTCCTTGCCGATGCCGATATCCATGTCGTTCTCCTCGTCAGGCCACCATCTCGATCATCTCGAAGTCCGCCTTGGCCACCCCGCACTCGGGGCAGGACCAGCTTTCGGGGACATCCTCCCAGCGCGTACCGGCGGCGATGCCGTGCTCGGGGTCGCCGAGCGTCTCGTCGTACACGAAGCCGCACACGATGCATTGGTATTTCTTCATTTCGTTCTCTCCTGTCGGTTAAGCCTTGATGGCAGCCAATTGCGCGCGGTACTGCCCCGCGTGCCGCTCCTCGACCCGCGCCAGCGCGGCGAAGCGCTTGGCGGCCTTGGCCAGCGTCGCACTGAAGCGCGCCGCGTGCTGCTTGGACTCCTGTATCTGCTCGTTGATTTCATCCACCGCGTCGGCGCGGCCCTCGGCCTCGGCGGCATGGCGGAAGCCGGGATACATCTCGGTGTACTCGTAGGTCTCGCCGTCGATCGCCATCTGCAGGCAGCGCTGCGGGCTCATCTCGGCGGCGGGGAACAGCAGGTCCAGGTGGCCGAAGGCGTGCTCGACCTCCTGATCCGCCGTCTCCTCGAACACGCGGGCGCTGGCCTCGTCGCCGGCGGCCCGGCACAGTTTGGCGAAATAGCGGTACTTGATGTGCGCCATCGACTCGCCGGCGAAGGCCGCCTCGAGGTTCCTGATGGTCGCGGAAGCGCTGTCTTTCATGTCGGTCTCTCCTGGTGCAAAGCGTTGACGCTTCGCATTCTGGCGAGACCGCTGCGATTGATCTAATGGATTGTCGCGATACCGGCGATAGCCGGTTGCTATCGTATACGGACGGGGCTGGTGCCGGGCAGGCGGCAGTCGAGCAGGGCGCGCCGCAGCAGGTCGATGGCCTGGTGGCGCGGGAAGCTGGCGCGCCAGACCAGCCCGACGCGGCGCGATGGCTGCGGCTCTGCGAACGGCCGCACGCGCAGCAGGGGATCGGTCTTGGGCAGCGTATCGACCGCGGTGGCCGGCATCACGGTGATGCCGACGCCCGAAGCCACCATGTGGCGGATGGTCTCCAGCGAGCTGCCCTCGAGCACCTGCGGGCCG
>DASVZD010000094.1:0-1519 GCA_036391815.1 Rhodocyclaceae bacterium | reverse complement strand
CCGAGCAAGGCGCCTGGACGCGCTGCCGCACGCCGCTGGTACCGGCGTCGAAACGCCTGCGCGACCTGATGCGCGAGAGGCGCCGCTGATGTCCCTCGCCGCCGCCCTCAAGCGCATCCTGCCGGCGCCGCAGGTGATCGTCGATGACCTGCGCCGCCTCGCCTACGGCACCGATGCCAGCTTCTACCGCATGATCCCCGAGGTCGTGGCCGTCGTCGAGAGCGAGCAGGAAGTGCAGGCGCTGCTGCAGGCTGCCGCCGCCCATGGCCGCCACGTCACCTTCCGTGCCGCCGGCACCAGCCTGTCGGGACAGGCCGTCACCGACGGCGTGCTGGCCCTGATCGGCGAAAGCTTCGCCACCTGCGACATCGCGCCGGACGCCGCCACGGTGCGTCTCGGCCCCGGCATGGTGGGCGGCGAGGCGAACGCCCGGCTCGCCCCGCTGGGTCGCAAGATCGGCCCCGATCCGGCCTCGATCAACGCCTGCAAGATCGGCGGCATCGCCGCCAACAACGCCTCCGGCATGTGCTGCGGCACCGCGCAGAACAGCTATCGCACCCTGGCCGGCATGCGCGTCGTCCTGGCCGACGGCACCCTGCTGGACACCGAGGACCCGGGCAGCGTGGCGCGCTTTCGCGTCAGCCATGCGGCGCTGCTCGCCGAACTCGAGAAGATGGCCGCCGAGACCCGCGCGGACGCCGCACTGTCCGACCGCATCCGGCGCAAGTACAAGATCAAGAACACCACCGGCTACAGTCTCAACGCGCTGATCGATTTCACCAATCCGGTCGACATCCTCGCCCACCTGATGATCGGCTCGGAAGGAACGCTCGGCTTCATCTCGCGCATCACCTACCGCACGGTGGCCGAGGATCCGTACAAGGCCAGCGCCCTGGTGTTCTTCCCCTCGATCGAGGCGGCCTGCCAGGCGGTGATCGCACTCAAGCCGCAGCCCGTCGCCGCGGTCGAGCTGCTCGACCGCCCGGCGTTGCGCTCCGTGGAGGACAAGCCAGGCCTGCCGCCGATCATGCGCACCCTGGGCCCCGATGCCGCCGCCCTGCTGATCGAGGTGCGCGGGGGCGACGCCGCGCTGCTGGAGCGGCGCATCGCCGCCGCACTGGACGCGCTCGCGGGCATCGAGACCGTCGAGCCGCCCGCGTTCTCCACCGACGCCGCCACTTGCGAAACCTACTGGAAGGTTCGCAAGGGGACTTTCCCGTCGGTCGGCGCAATGCGCCGCGCCGGCACCACGGTCATCATCGAGGACGTCGCCTTTCCGATCGAATCGCTGGCGGCCGCCACCCTGGACCTGCAGGCGCTGCTGCGGCGCCATGGTTACGACGAAGCCATCATCTTCGGCCACGCGCTCGAAGGCAACCTGCATTTCGTTTTCACCCAGGATTTCGGCAGCGAGGCCGAGGTTTCCCGCTACGCGCGGCTGATGGACGACGTCTGCCAGCTCGTCGTGGGCAAGTACCAGGGCTCGCTCAAGGCCGAGCACGGCACCGGCCGCAACATG
>DASVZD010000093.1:0-15302 GCA_036391815.1 Rhodocyclaceae bacterium | reverse complement strand
GCGCCTGGGCACCGCGCTCGGACACCTCGATGAGGCTGCTGCGCTTCTGGAAATCGTAAACGCCGAGGGGTGACGAAAAGCGCGCGCTGCGGGAGGTCGGCAAGACGTGGTTGGGACCCGCGCAGTAATCGCCGAGCGATTCCGACGCGTAATGGCCGATGAAGACGGCGCCGGCATGGCGGATCTTGTCGACCAGGGCGCGCGGCTCGGCGACCGCGAGTTCCAGGTGCTCCGGAGCGATGCGGTTGGCGATCACGCAGGCCTCGTCTAGGCTGGATACCTGGATCAGGGCGCCGCGGCCCGACAGGGAGGCGGTGATGGTGTCCTTGCGCGGCATCTCGGGCAGGAGCGTGTCGACGCTTTGCGCCACGCGCTCGATGAACCCGGCGTCCGGACACAGCAGTATCGATTGCGCCAGCTCGTCGTGCTCGGCCTGGGCGAACAGGTCCATGGCGACCCAGTCGGGGTTGGCCGAGGCGTCGGCGATGACCAGCACTTCCGACGGGCCCGCCACCATGTCGATGCCCACCACGCCGAACACGCGGCGCTTGGCGCTCGCCACGTAGGCGTTGCCGGGACCGACGATCTTGTCGACCTGCGGGATGGTTTGCGTGCCGTAGGCCAGCGCGCCGACCGCCTGGGCGCCGCCGATGGTGAACACGCGGTCCACGCCGGCCAGGTGGGCAGCCGCGAGCACCAGGCCGTTGCGCTCGCCGCGCGGCGTCGGCACCACCATGATGAGTTCCTTGACGCCGGCCACCTTGGCCGGCAGGGCATTCATCAGGACGGAACTGGGGTAAGCGGCCTTGCCGCCGGGCACGTAGAGCCCGACGCGATCGAGCGGCGTCACCTTCTGGCCCAGCCGCGTGCCGTCCGTCTCGGTGTACTCCCACGACTCGGCCTTCTGGCGCTCGTGATAGCTGCGCACACGGGCGGCGGCCTGCTCCAGCGCGGCCTTCTGGTCGGCCGGCAGGCCGTCGAAGGCTGCCGCGAGGACGTCGCGCGACAGCTCCAGCTGGGCCATCGACGTCGCCGGCAGCTTGTCGAATCGGCTCGTGTAATCGAGCACCGCCGCATCGCCGAGCGTCCGGACGTTGGCGAGGATTTCGGCGACGGTGCGCTCGATCGCCTCGTCCGTCGAATTGTCGAAGGCGAGCAGCGCGTCGAGGGTGGCCAGGAATTCGGGATCGCGGGTGGAGAGTCGGCGCATCATTGGACTGCCTTGGCGAAGCTGTCGATCACGGGCTGGATCAGGTCGCGCTTGGTCTTCAGCGAGGCCTGGTTGACGATGAGGCGGGACGAGATCGGCATGATCTCCTCGACTTCCACCAGGTTGTTCGCGCGCAGGGTGCCGCCGCTGGAAACCAGGTCGACGATGGCCTCGGCAAGCCCGGCCAGCGGCGCAAGCTCCATCGAGCCGTACAGCTTGATGAGGTCGACGTGCACGCCCTTGGCCGCAAAATGCTCGCGCGCCGTCTCGATGTACTTGGTGGCGACCCGCAGGCGGGCGCCCCGGCGCACCGCCGCCGCATAGTCGAAGCCCGCAGGCACGGCCACCGACATGCGGCACTTGGCGATCTTGAGGTCGAGCGGCTGGTACAGGCCGGTGCCGCCGTGCTCGAGCAGCACGTCCTTGCCGGCGATGCCGAGGTCGGCGGCGCCATATTGGACGTAGGTCGGCACGTCGGAGGCGCGCACGATTACCACGCGCACGTCGGCGCGGTTGGTGCCGATGATCAGCTTGCGCGACGATTCGGGATTCTCGGTCGGCACGATGCCCGCAGCGGCGAGCAGCGGCAGCGTTTCCTCGAAGATGCGGCCCTTCGACAGGGCGATGGTGATTCCGTCCATATGCCTATTTTACCCGGCTGACCTTCGCGCCCAATCCGGCGAGCTTCTGCTCCAGCCTCTCGTAGCCGCGGTCGAGATGGTAGATGCGCTCGATGAGCGTCTCTCCCTTCGCCACCAGGCCGGCGATCACGAGGCTGGCGGAGGCGCGCAGGTCGGTCGCCATGACGGTGGCGCCGTCGAGCCGTTCCTTGCCCTGCACGATCGCGGTATTGCCGTCGATCTTGATGTCGGCGCCGAGCCGGATCAGCTCCACGGCATGCATGTAGCGGTTCTCGAAGATCGTCTCGCGGATCACCGCGGTGCCGTTCGCCACGGCGTTGATGGCCATGAACTGGGCCTGCATGTCGGTCGGAAATGCCGGGTAAGGCGCCGTGCGGATAGACACCGCGTTCAGGCGGGCCGGCGCCTTCAGGCGGATCGCGTCACGCGACAGCTCCACCTCGCAGCCGGCGTCCATCAGCTTGTCGATCACCACGTCGACATAGGCCGAGGAAGTTCCCGTCAGCGTCACGTCGCCGCCGCTGGCCGCAGCCGCGCACAGGTAGGTGCCGGTCTCGATGCGGTCCGGCATGATGCGGTGCTCGGCACCGTGCAGGCGCCCGACTCCTTCGATGCGGATGACGTCGGTGCCGGCGCCGGAAATGCGGGCGCCCATGGCGACCAGGCACTTGGCGAGGTCGACGACCTCGGGCTCGCGCGCGGCGTTCTCGATCACGGTCTCGCCGTCGGCCAGGCAAGCCGCCATCATCAGGTTCTCGGTGCCGGTCACCGTCACCATGTCGGTGAACAGGCGGGCACCGCGCAGCCGCGGCGCCTTGGCATGGACGTAGCCGCCCTCGACCCCGATCTCGGCCCCCATCGCCTGCAAGCCCTTGATGTGCTGGTCCACCGGCCGCGCGCCGATGGCGCAGCCGCCGGGCAGGGAAACCTTCGCCTCGCCCGCCCTCGCCGCCAGCGGACCGAGCACCAGCACCGACGCCCGCATGGTCTTCACCAGCTCGTACGGAGCCACCGGATTGTTGAGTCCGCTCGCGTCCAGCACCACGCGGTCGCCTTCGCGCTCGACCTTGACGCCCATCTGCGCCAGCAGCTTCAGCATGGTCGCGATGTCGTTGAGCTGCGGCACGTTGGTCAGCCGCAGCGGCTCGCGCGTCAGCAGTGCCGCGGTGAGCAGCGGCAGCGCCGCGTTCTTGGCCCCCGAAATGGCGACCTCGCCCCTGAGCGGCACGCCGCCGGAAATCAGCAGCTTATCCATTCTGTTGCTTCCATTCCTCTGGCGTCAGGGTCTTCATCGAGAGCGCGTGCAGTTCCCCGCTGTCGAAGCGCGCCTTGAGGATGGCGTTCAGCTTCTGCTGGCGCGCCACGCGCGAAAGCCCGGCGAATTCGCCGCTGACGACGACGGCCTCGAAGTGGTGGCCGTCGCCGTCCACGGCGATGTGGTCACAGGGCAGCTCCTGGGCGATCCAGTCCTTGATTTGTCGGGGGTCGAGCATGATCACATCCTCAATTTGTAGCCGCGCTTCAGCAGCAGCAGGGTCAATCCCGCCAGCGCGGCAAAGCACGACGCGGCGACCGACAGGCTCAGCCACGGCGAGACGTCCGAGATGCCGTGGAATCCGTAGCGGAAGCCGTCGATCAGGTAGAACACCGGATTGTAGCGGGACGCCTCCTGCCAGAATGCGGGCAGCGAATAGATCGAATAGAAGACGCCGGACAGGAACGTCAGCGGCATGATCAGGAAGTTCTGGAAGGCCGCCAGCTGGTCGAACTTGTCGGCCCAGATGCCGGCGATGACGCCCAGGGTACCGAGCATGCCGCCGCCGAGGACGGCGAACAGCAGGATCCACAGCGGCGCCGCGAAATGCAGGCCGGCGAACCACCCCGTCACCAGCAGCACGCCCAGCCCGACGATCAGGCCGCGCACGGTCGCCGCCAGCACATAGGCCGACCAGAAAGCCTGGTAGGAGATGGGCGGCAGGAGCACGAACACGATGCTGCCGGTGACTTTCGACTGGATCAGCGACGACGACGAGTTGGCAAAGGCGTTCTGCAGGATCGACATCATGACCAGCCCGGGCACCAGGAAAGCCGCATAGGGAATGTCGTGCACGCGCACATGGGACTCGAGCACGTGCGAGAAGATCAGCAGGTAGAGCATCGCCGTCAGCACCGGCGCCGCGATGGTCTGGAAGCCCACCTTCCAGAAACGCAGCAACTCCTTGTAGAAGAGGGTGTAGAAGCCGGTCACGAATTCATCACCCGCACGAACACCTCCTCGAGGCTCGACTCGCCGGAAAAGCGCTGCAGCAGGTTCGCCGTCGTATCGAGCGCGATGATCCTGCCGGCCTTCATCATGGCGATGCGGCCGCAGTGGTTCTCCGCCTCCTCCAGGTAATGCGTGGTCAGGACGATGGTGTGGCCGTCGTCGTTGAGCCGACGGATGAAGCGCCACAAGCCCTGCCGCAGTTCCACGTCCACGCCGGCGGTCGGCTCGTCGAGGACGATCACCGGCGGCTTGTGCACCAGCGCCTGCGCCACCAGGACGCGGCGCTTCATGCCGCCCGACAGCGCGCGCATGTTGGCATTCGCCTTCGGCGCCAGATCCAGGCTGTGGAGGATCTCGTCGATCCACTCGTCGCGCTGCCCGGACCGGCCGAGGCCGAAGTAGCCGGCCTGGATCTCGAGGGTCTCGCGGACGCTGAAGAAGGGATCGAACACCAGTTCCTGGGGAACGACGCCGAGCAGGCGGCGCGACTCCCGGTACTCCGTCTGCACGTCGTGCCCCATCACCTCCAGCACGCCGCTGTCGGGACGCACCAGGCCGGCGAGTGCGGAAATCAGCGTGGTCTTGCCGGCGCCGTTGGGACCGAGCAGACCGAAGAACTCGCCGCGGCCGATCTCCAGATCGACGCCGTCGAGCGCCCGCACGTCGCCGAAATGCTTCGCGACTCCGGAAATGCGGATGGCGGGTACAGCCACGGGGGCGCGCAGGCGGCGCGCTAGACCGGCAGCAACGCCCCGACGCCGTAGACGTCGGCAAGGCTACGCAGGCCTTGCGGCAGGTTGGCGATGCGGATCGTCTTGTTCTGCCGCTTGGCGGCACGCTGCCAGCCGAAGATCACGGCCAGCCCCGAGGAATCAACCTCGGTGACGCCGGCCAGGTCGAACACCGTGTCGGGGCGGGAGACGAGGGCCACGCCTTCGGCGAGCAGGCCCGCCGCCGCGCGCATGTTCATGGCGCCGGTGACCTCGATGCGGTCGCCGAGATCCTTCATGGTCAGGACTTCTTCGCGGTGGCGGCTTCGCCCGACTTGTTCTTCGTCTGCAGCGACTTGATCAGGCCGTCGATGCCGCCCTGGCGGACCTCGGTGGCGAAGGATTCGCGGTAGTTGATGATCAGGCTGACGCCCGCGACCTCGATGTCATAGACCTTCCAGCCCTTGTCCTGCTTCTCGAGGTAGTAGTCGAGCTGAATCGGCTTGCCGCCCGGCTGCTTGATCTCGGTGCGCACCTTCACGTCGGTGTCCGAAGGCTGCATCTTGAAGGGCTTGTAGTCGATCGTCTGGTTCTTGTACTCGGTCAGCGCCTTGGAATAGGTGCGCACCAGCAGCAGCCGGAACTCGTCGGTCAGCGTCTTCTGCTGCGCCGGGGTGGCCTGGCGCCAGTCGCGCGCCACGGCCAGCTGGGTCATGTGCGCGAAATTGAAGTAGGGCAGCACCTTGGTCTCGACCAGCTCGACCGCCTTCTTCGTGTTGCCGTTCTGGATGTCCTTGTCCTTGCGGACGATGGTCAGGACCTCCTCGGTGACGCTCTTGACCAGTGCGTCGGGCGCCGTTTCCTCGGCATGCACGCTGGCGGCCAGGACGAGCCCTGCCGCAATGCCAAACAACCACTTCATGAAATCATCCTTTGCTGGGGGTCACTCTTCGATTTCGCGCGGCGGGTTGCCGTCGTAGACCAGGTTGCGCCTGCGCTGCAGGTAGCCGTCGCGGATGTAGGAATACTTGTCGAGCGCCGCCTCCTCGATGACCTTGTCGGCCGGCAGGAGGTTGGCCCGGTCGTTCTCGACGCGAACGGCGAGCAGGGTGTTGCGGGTGGCGACATGCGAATAATTGGCGACAGGATCGGCCTTGACGTCGAGCACCAGGCCGGCGGTGTCGCGCGCGTCGCGCGGGCCGAAGAAGGGAATCACGACGTAGGGGCCGGGGCCTACACCCCAGCGGCCGAAGGTCTGGCCGAAGTCCTCGTCGTGCTTCTCCAGGCCCATGTCGCTGGCGACGTCGATGAAGCCCAGGATGCCGACCGTGGTATTCACGGCGAAGCGTCCTGCGTCGGAAGCGGCCTCGGGCAGCTTGCCCTGGAGCAGGTTGTTGACCGCGATGAAGACGTCCGCGATGTTGCCGAAGAAGTTCGTCACGCCGGTCTTGACCGGCTGCGGCAAGGCGTAATCGTAGCCCTGGGCGACCGGCTTGATGATCGCCTTGTCGAGGCCTTCGTTGAAGGAGAACATCGCGCGGTTGAAGCCCTCGATCGGGTCCTTGGGATTGCCCGACGTCGCGCACCCGCCCAGCAGCCCGGCTGCCGCGGCGATCACCACGATATTCTTCGCAAACATTCTTCCCTTACTCACGAAACTCCCCTTCACTCGACGGCCGGCTACTTCTTGTCGTCCTGCGCCTTGTTGAACATGAACTGGCTGATCAGCTTCTCGAGCACCACGGCCGACTGGGTCTTCTTCACCATGTCGCCGTCCTTCAGCATCACCGTGTCTCCACCGACCTCGAAGCCGATGTATTGCTCACCGAGAATCCCCGAGGTGTTGATGGTCAGGATGGTGTCGCGCGGGAACTTGTAGCGCGCGTCCATCTTCATCGTGACGACGGCCCGGTACGATTGCGGATCGAAGGCAATGTCCGAAACGCGCCCGACCACCACCCCGGCGCTCTTGACCGGCGCGCGGACTTTCAGGCCCCCGATGTTATCAAATTCGGCCTTCAGGGTGTATGTCTCGCCGACGTTGCTGGACGCCAGGTTGCCCACCTTGAGGGCCAAAAACAACAGGGCGGCAAGGCCGATGGCAACGAAGAGTCCGACCCAAAGGTCAAGCGTAGCGCGGTTCATTAGGCACCTCGGAACATGAGAGCAGTAAGGATGAAGTCGGCGGCGAGGATCGCCAGCGAGGAAGTGACGACGGTACGGGTGGTGGCGCCGGAGACGCCTTCGGCGGTGGGTTCGCAGTCGTAGCCCTCGAACACCGCGATCCAGCTGATGATGACCCCGAAGACGCAACTCTTGATGACGCCATTGACGATGTCTTCACGGAAATCGACGGAAGCCTGCATCTGCGACCAGAACGAGCCTTCATCGACGCCGATGAGCTGGACGCCGACCAGGTAGCCGCCGAACACGCCCAGCGCCGAGAACAGCGCGGCCAGCAGGGGCATCGAGATGACGCCGGCCCAGAAGCGCGGGGCGACGACGCGGGCGATCGGGTCGACCGCCATCATTTCCATGGCGGATAGCTGCTCGGTCGCCTTCATCAGGCCGATTTCGGCCGTGATCGCCGAGCCGGCCCGGCTGGCGAACAGCAGCGCCGCGACCACCGGCCCCAGTTCTCGCACCAGCGACAGCGCCACCAGGACCCCCAGAGCCGAGGCAGACCCGTAGCGCTGCAGCGTGTCGTACCCCTGCAGGCCGAGCACCATGCCGACGAACAGGCCGGAGACCAGGATGATGACCAGCGACAGCACGCCGGTGAAGTAGATTTCCCGGATCGTCAACGTAAAGCGGCCGAACGCGACCGTCGAGTAGCGCAGCGTCGCCAGCAGGAAGCGGGCGGCGAAGCCCAGTCGCCAGATGCGGTCGGTCACGCGCCGGCCAAGGCCGCGCAGGCCGCCGGAGAAGAAGTCATCGCGCACGGGGCGCCTCCCTGTAGATTTGCTCGCCGAACGACCGCGCCGGATAGTGGTACGACACCGGGCCGTCGGCCTCGCCCCAGATGAACTGGTGCACGTAAGGCTCGTCGGAATCGCGGATGTCGGCCGGGGTTCCCTCGGCCACGATGCGCCCTTCCGAGACGAAATAGACGTAATCGACGATCTTCAGCGATTCCTGGATGTCGTGGGTCACGACGATGGAACTGATGCCGAGCGCGTCGTTGAGCGTGCGGATGAGCTGGCCCACGATGGACAGCGAAATCGGGTCGAGTCCGGCGAACGGCTCGTCGTACATGATCAGCAGCGGATCGAGCGCGATTGCGCGCGCCAGCGCCACGCGGCGCGCCATGCCGCCCGAAAGCTCCGACGGCATCAGGTTGTGCGCCCCGCGCAGGCCCACCGCGTGCAGCTTCATCATGACCAGGTCGCGGATCAGCTCCTCGGGCAGGTCGGTGTGCTCGTGCAGCTGGAAGGCGACGTTGTCGTAGACCGACATGTCGGTGAACAGCGCGCCGAACTGGAACAGCATGCCCATGCGGCGGCGCAGCGAGTACAGTTCGTCGCCGTCGAGCTTGCCGACGTCCTGGCCGGCCACCAGGACCTCGCCCGAGGTCGCCTTGAGCTGCCCCCCGATCAGGCGCAGCGTGGTGGTCTTGCCGCAGCCCGACAGCCCCATGATCGCCACCACCTTGCCGCGCGGAATCTGCATGTTGATGCCCTTGAGCACCGGCCGCCGGTCATAGGTGAAGTTGACGTCAGTGAGCTTGACGAGGAGTTCGGACGACACGAAGAGGTATCCGCTGGAATATTAGAGCCGGCGGATTCTAGCAGATGATTGTCATTACCCATCCCGGCGCCCCTGGCACCGGGATGGGGAAATCGCCGGCTTTACAAAGGCTTGACGAGCACCTTGGAACGGCGCTGGAAGTTGTAGAGTTCGCGCCGGATCTTCGGCAGGCTGTCCACGTCCTGCTCGACGAAGCCGCGCTCGATGAACCAGTGTGCCGTCCGCGTCGTCAGCACGAACAGCCGCTTGAGCTTCGCCTTCTTCGCCCGCGCCTCGATGTGGATCCGCAGCTGGTCGCCGTAACCCACCTCGCGGTAATCCGGCATGACCGCCAGGCAGGCGAGTTCGCCCGCCTTCTCGGTGGAGAACGGGTAAAGCGCTGCGCAGCCGACGATCACGCCGTCGTGCTCCAGCACCGAGAAGCGGGACACCTCCGTTTCGATGCGCTCGCGGCTGCGCTTGACCAGCGTGCCGTCCGCCTCCAGCGGCGCGATCAGGGCCAGGATGGAGGCGACGTCGGCCCCGGTGGCCTCGCGCAGGCGCGCCAGGGGCGCGCTGGTCATCACGGTGCCGATGCCTTCGCGGGTGAAGAACTCCATCAGCATGGCGCCGTCGCGCTTGCGGTCGAGGAAGTGCGCCCGGCCGACGCCGCCCCGGCAGGCCGAAATCGCGCCGGGCAGCACGCGGGCGACTTCGGGCGGCTGCTTGGTCTTCTTGGCCAGCGCCTGGGCCTCGTCGGCCGTCAATGCGCCGATCAGCGCGCCCTTCTTGTCCAGCAGCCCCGGAGCGTCGCAGAGGAAGACCAGCTTGTCGGCCTTGATCGCCACGGCGACCGCTTCGGCCACCTCCTCCCACGCCAGGTTGAATATCTCGCCGGAAGGCGACGCGCAGATCGGCGAGATCAGCACCACGTTCTCCTGCGCCAGGTCGCCGCGGATCTCCTCCGCGATCACGTGGCGCACCGCCCCCGTGTACTGGTAATCGACGCCCTCGACGATGCCCACCGGCTTGGCGGACACGTAGTTGCCGCTGGCCACGCGCAGGAAGCCGCCGGCCAGCGGCGTGTTCGGCAGGCCCTGGGAGAGCATCGCCTCGACCTCGATGCGCGTCACGCCGAGCGCGCGCTTGACGCACTCGAGCGTCTCGGCGTCGGTGACGCGCAGTCCCTTGTGGAAGCGCGGCGTCAGGCCGCGGCTCTTCATCTCGGCGTCGATCTGCGGGCGCGCGCCGTGCACCAGCACCAGGCGGATGCCCATGCTGTCGAGCAGCGCGACGTCGTGGATCAGGGCCTGGGCGGTATCGGACTCGATCACCTCGCCGCCGAAGGCGATGACGAAGGTCTTGCCGCGAAATGCGTGGATGTAGGGCGCGGCCTGGCGCACCCAGGCCACCAGCCGCTTGTCGACGTCTTGCTGCGCTTCGCTCATTTGTCCTGTTTCTTCTTCTTCGGTTTGATCACGTCTTTCTCTTCTTCGTTCTTCTGTTCGCCGTCCAGCGCCCTTTGCAGGCGCTCGCAGATGGTACGCAGAACCTTCACCCGCGCATAGTACTTGTCATTGGCTTCCACCAGCGTCCACGGCGCATTGCCCGTGCTGGTGCGGTCCACCATGTCGCAGACGGCGTTGTGGTAGGCGTCCCACTTCTCGCGGTTGCGCCAGTCCTCGTCGGTGATCTTGAAGCGCTTGAACTCGATCTTCTCGCGCTCCTTGAAGCGCTTGAGCTGCTCGTCCTTGCCGATCTGCAGCCAGAACTTCAGCACCACAGCGCCGGCCTCGACGAGTTCATGCTCGAAGTCGTTGATCTCGGTGTAGGCGCGCAGCCAGTCCTCCTCGGCGCAGAAGCCCTCGACGCGCTCGACCAGCACGCGGCCGTACCACGAGCGGTCGAAGATGGTGACGCGCCCGGTGCGCGGGATGTGCCGCCAGAAGCGCCACATGTACGGCTGCGCCCGCTCCTCCTCGGTCGGCGCGGCGATCGGCACGATCTGGTAGTCGCGCGCGTCGAGCGCCGCCGTCACGCGGCGCACGGCACCGCCCTTGCCGGCGGCGTCCGAGCCCTCGAAGACGCAGATCACCGACTTCTGCTTGAAGCGCGGATCGCGCACCAGTTCGGACAGCCTGCCCTGCCACTTGGCGAGCTGGTCCTCGTAATCCTTCTTGGCGATCTTGTGCGAAAGGTCCAACTCAGACAGCAGGTCGCGGCCGTCGAGGTTCACCGGCACCGGCGCTGCCACCGGCGTGGCCTGCTTCCCGGTGCCGGCGAGGCGCTGCTTGATCGCGTCGAGCAGGATCTTGCCGGTGGTCAGGCTGCGGTAGCGGTCGTCCTCGCCCTCGATGATGATCCACGGCGCCCACGGCGTGTTGGTCATGCGCAGCACGTGGCCGACCACGTCCTGCAGCTTGTCGTAGGTCTTGAGCCGGTCCCAGTTCCACTTGGTGACGCGCCACGCCGTGCGCGGATCCTTCTCCAGCGCCTTGAGCCGCCGCTTCTGGCCGTCCTTGGTCAGGTGGAACCAGAACTTGAGGATCAGCGCGCCCTCGTTGACCAGCATCTGCTCGAAGCGGTTGATCTGGTCGATGCGTGCGTCGACGGCCGCCTTCGTCATGTTGCCTTCGACGCGGTCGTGGATCGGGCTCGAATACCAGGAGCCGGCGAAGATGCCGAGCCGTCCCTTGGGCGGCAGGGCGCGCCAATAGCGCCACATGAACGGCCGCTGGCGCTCCTCGTCGGTGGGCGCGGAGAAGGCCAGCGTCGAGATGTAGCGCGGGTCCATCCACTCGTAGAGGACGTTGATGGTCTCGCCCTTGCCGGCGCCGTCCTGGCCGCTGACCAGCACGATGACCGGAAACTTGGCGTTCTCCTTGAGTTCGTACTGCGCATCGAGCAGCCATGAGCGCAGTTGCGGCTCGGCCTTCTTGAAGGTTTCCTTGTCGATCTGGTGACCCAGTTCCGCGGATTCGAACATGGCAAGTCTCCCTAGAAATCGCCCCACCAAGCCAGCATAGCCGACATCGCCGCGATGCCGGCGGTCTCGGTACGCAATACGCGCGGACCCAGGCTGACGGGCAGGAAGCCCGCCGCGGCTATCGCCCGCGCCTCCCCTTCCTCGAAGCCGCCCTCCGGTCCCACCAGCAGCGTCGCCGCGGCTTCGGGCCGGGCCAGGCCCTGTAGCCGGTGCTCCGCTCCGGGCGCCAGGAACAGTCGGACGTCATCGTGCGGCGCGGCGCCCAGATAGTGCGCCAAATCCAGCAGGGGCGCCACTGCGGGCACGCGATTCAGGCCGCATTGCTCGCAGGCGGCGACCGCCACCTGCTGCCAGTGCCGGCAGCGGCGCTCCATGCGGTCGCCCGAAAGCTTGACGACGCTGCGCCGGGCGGCCACCGGCTGGATCGCCGCGACGCCGAGTTCCGTCGCCTTCTGGACGATCCAGTCCATCTTGTCGGCCGCGTTGGGCAATCCTTGGACCAGCGTAATCCTCAGTGGGGGAGTGCGGTCCTCGGCGTGGAAGCCTTCCAGAACTGCCTTGACCGCAGGTCCGCTCCGGGCCAGCCGCGCGAACCACTCGCCCCCGCGCCCGTCGAACACGGTGACCGGATCCCCTTCGCCGAGACGCAGCACGCGCGTGGCATGGTGGGCGGCGTCGGCGGGCAGTTCGATCGTGGCGCCCGGCGCCAGGCCGTCCGGAACGTGGAATCTCGGTAACATGCAGGCATTATAGAGAGAGAGGACAAAGGCCATGGCGAGCACTCCCACCCCCGTCTGCAACTTCGGCTGGCATGCCGCCCCCTTCGACCTGCCGGGTGTGGACGGCAAGCGCCACACGCTCGAGTCGGCGCGCGGCCCCAACGGCCTGCTGGTGATGTTCATCTGCAACCACTGCCCCTACGTCAAGGCGGTGATCCACCGCATCATCCGCGACACGCGGGAACTGGCCGCCCTCGGCGTGGGATCGATCGCCATCATGTCGAACGACCCCACCGACTATCCCGAGGACTCCTGGGACAACATGGTGCGGTTGGCGCGCGACCTCGAGTTCCCCTTCCCCTACGTGCGCGACGAAACCCAGGCCGTGGCGAAGGCCTACGGCGCCGTCTGCACACCCGACTTCTTCGGCTTCAACGGAACGCTGGAACTGCAGTACCGCGGACGGCTCGACGAATCGCGCAAGGAAACGGCGCCCGAAGGCGCGCGGCGCGACCTGTTCGAGGCGATGAAGCAGGTCGCGTCCACCGGCCAGGGGCCGCGCGACCAGGTTCCGAGCATCGGCTGCTCGATCAAGTGGCGGGCTTGAGGGAAACCGCCTGATCAGGCGGCGCGGGGCCTGGCCTTGCGCCGCACGCCGGAGCCGACCACGTTCTCGGCGCCCCCGGCGAGGAGGAAGTCGCGGAAGGCGGTGGCGATCGGCAGCAGCTGCTTCTCGGCGCGGTGCACGACGAACCACTCGCGCAGCACAGGCGTGCCGCGCACCGGCAGCACCACCAGGCGGCCGGCCATGCGCTCCAGCCCGACGGTGTGCTCGGAGATGAACGCGATGCCCATGCCGGCCATCACGGCCTGCTTGATGGTCTCGTTGCCGGTCATTTCGAACACTGCGGTCGGCGTGAAGCCGACATCGTTGAAGTAGCGTTCCATCGCCGTCCGCGTGCCGGAGCCGAGTTCCCGGATGATGAAGGTTTGCCCGGCCAGGTCGGCAGGCTCGAGCCGCTTCCTGTCCGCCAGCGGATGGTCGGCGGCGGCGATGATGACCAGCGGATGCGGCGCGAACGACTGGGCGATGGTGGGGAACTCTGAAGGCGGACGGCCCATGATGGCCAGGTCGATCTCGTTGTTCGCCAGCTGGCCGACGATGATCTCGCGGTTGTGGACGCCCAGCTTGATGATCACGCCCGGATGATCGGAACGAAACTCCGCGAGCACTCGCGGCGCGAAGTACTTGGCGGTGGACACCACGCCGATGCGCAGCTCGCCGCCCTGGACGCCCTTCATGGCCGCCAGCGACTCCTCGGCCTCCCGCAGTTGCAGGGCCACCAGGCGCGCGTGGCGCGCGACCTCTTCGCCGGCGGCGGTGAGGAAGATCTTCTTGCCGATCTGCTCGGTGAGCGGCAGGCCGACCATCTCCTCCAGCTGCTTGACCTGCATCGAGACCGCAGGCTGCGTCAGGTGCAGTTCCTCGGCGGCGCGGGAAAACGAGAGGTGGCGGGCGACCGCCTCGAACACCCGCAGCTGGCGGAGCGTCACATTCTTCATCGAAGCGCCCGTATCATCGTCTCCCCCACTCCCCGAAAGCATAAGGGCGACAGGGAAACGCCGCCCGCATTGTTGGGCGGCATCTTATCACCGCCATAAAAAACCATGAATTCACGGCGGGCCGCCGCAGGCTTATCCTGCGCGCCTATGCTAAAAGCCCTGATCTTCGACGTCGACGGCACGCTCGCCGACACCGAGCGCGACGGCCACCGCGTCGCCTTCAACGCCGCCTTCCGCGAAGCCGGCCTGCCCTGGAACTGGGACGTCCCCACCTACGGCGAGCTGCTCGCCGTCTCCGGCGGCAAGGAGCGCCTGGCGCACTATGCGCGCCAGGTTGCGCCCGAGCTGGCCGCGCGGACGGACTTCGACGCCTTCCTGCGCAAGCTCCACACGCTGAAGACGGGCCACTACGTCCGGCTGGTCGCCAGCGGCGCAATCCCGCTGCGGCCGGGCGTCGCCAACCTGATCCGCGAGGCGCGCAAGGCGGGGGTCCGGCTCGCCATCGCTTCCACCACCTCGCCCGAGAACGTCGCCGCCCTGCTGCGCGCGTCGCTGTCGCACGATGCGGAGAAGTGGTTCGACGTCATCGGCGCGGGCGACGTCGTTCCCGCCAAGAAGCCGGCGCCCGACATCTACCTGTGGGTGCTCGAACGTCTCGGCATCCCGGCGGCCGAGTGCATCGCGATCGAGGATTCGGCGAACGGCGTGAAGGCTGCCTGCGCCGCCGGCATCGCGCCCCTGGTCACCGAGAACGACTACACGCGCGGCCAGGATTTCTCCGGCGCGGTCGCCGTGCTTTCGGACCTCGGCGCCACCATCCTGGCCGAGGTCGAGGTACTGCACGGGACTTATAGTCCCCATCATTAAATCTGAATGTTCTTTATGGGAGACCGCTTCTAGTATTCGATCCATACGAAGCGGACACCCAAGGAGAACCAGATGGACCAGTCGAATCGCTACGCCAACCTGAGCCTCAAGGAAGAGGACCTGATCAAGGGCGGCAAGCACATCCTGTGCGCGTACAAGATGAAGCCCAAGGCCGGCACCGGCTATCTCGAGGGCGCCGCGCACTTCGCAGCCGAATCCTCCACCGGCACCAACGTCGAAGTGTCGACCACCGACGACTTCACGCGCGGCGTCGATGCCCTCGTCTATTACATCGACGAGGCGCAGGAAGACATGCGCATCGCCTACCCGCTCGAGCTGTTCGACCGCAACATCATCGACGGCCGCATGATGCTCGTCTCCTTCCTGACGCTGACCATCGGCAACAACCAGGGCATGGGCGACATCGAGCACGCCAAGATGATCGACTTCTACGTGCCGCCGGAAGTGATCCGCCAGTTCGACTGCCCGGCCTACAACATCGAGGACATGTGGCGCATCCTCGGCCGTCCGGTCAAGGACGGCGGCTACATCTCCGGCACCATCATCAAGCCCAAGCTGGGCCTGCGTCCCGAGCCTTTCGCCAACGCGGCCTA
>DASVZD010000092.1:0-1652 GCA_036391815.1 Rhodocyclaceae bacterium | reverse complement strand
GAGGCGCTGTGGAAGTGCGGGGCGCAGGAATTGCCGATCAAGCTGCTGGTCGGCCATGCCCAGGATGCGCTGGCGGCGGGGGACTGCGCGCTGGTGGCGAGCGGCACCGCCACGCTGGAGGCGGCGCTGCTGAAGACGCCGATGGTCATCGCCTACCGCATGTCGCCCTGGTCGTGGCGCCTGATGAAGCGCATGCGCTACCAGCCGTGGGTCGGCCTGCCGAACATCCTGGCGGGCCGCTTCGTGGTGCCCGAATTCCTCCAGGACGACGCCACGCCGGACAACCTCGCCCAGGCCCTCGCCAATCTCGTGCTCGACCGCACCGTCTGCGCGCGCCTCGGCGCCGTCTTCGACGGCATCCACGGCGAGCTCAGGCAAGGCACCGCCGAGCGCGCGGCCGCCGCCATCCTGCCTTATCTGCAGGCGGCATGAGGATCTGCGGCGTCGACGAAGCGGGTCGGGGGCCCTTGGCCGGACCGGTTTGCGCGGCGGCCGTCATCCTCGATCCCCTGCGTCCCATCGCCGGGCTCGACGACTCCAAGAAGCTCTCGGAAAAGAAGCGCGAACGCCTGGCCGCCGAAATCAGCGAGAAGGCCCTGGCGTGGGCCGTCGCCTGGGCCTCGGTGGAGGAGATCGACCGGCTCAACATCCTGCAGGCCACCTTGCTCGCGATGCAGCGCGCCGTCGCCGGCCTGGCGATGGCGCCCACGGAGGTGCTGGTGGACGGCAATCGCGCGCCGGACTTCGGCGTGCCGGCGCGCGCCATCGTCGGCGGCGATGCCTCGGTCGCCCAGATCTCGGCGGCCTCGATCCTGGCCAAGACCGCGCGCGACGCCGAGATGATGAAGCTGCATCTGCTGGCGCCGCACTACGGCCTGGACCGGCACAAGGGCTACGGCACGGCGGAGCACCTCGAAGCGCTGCGCCGGCATGGCGCGGCGGAATTCCACCGCCGCAGCTTCGCGCCGGTGCGGGCAGCGCTGGATCGGCAGGCCTAGCCGCATGAAGAGCATCGCCTCGCGCGACAATCCGACCTTCAAGGCGCTGCGTCTGCTGGCCAAGGACGGCCGCGAACAGCAGCGCCGGCGGGAGGCCGTGCTCGACGGCGTTCATCTCGTCTCCGAATATCGCGCGCGGGTCGGGTTGCCGCGCCTGCTGGTCGTCAGCGAAAGCGGCGAGCGCCATGCTGAAGTCCAGGCGGTCCTGGCGGCGCATGAAGGGGTAGAGCTGCTGCGCCTGCGCGATCCGCTGTTCGGCGAGGTCAGCGGCATGCCGAGTCCCGTCGGCATCCTGGCCGTCATCGCTATCCCCGACGCTCCTGCCGCGTCGCCGCCCGGTTCCTGCGTCCTGCTCGAAGGCATCCAGGATGCCGGCAACGTCGGCACCATCCTGCGCACCGCCGCCGCGGCCGGTGTTCGCGAGGCCATATTGGGTCCCGGCTGCGCGGGCGCATGGACCATGCGGGTGCTGCGCGCAGCGCAGGGTGCCCACTTCGGCATCGCCATCCGCGAGCATGCGGATCTCGAGACCATGTTGAAGGGCTACCATGGCCTCAGCGTCGCTACCGTCGTCGGGGGCGGAACGCCGCTCTACGAACTCGATCTGCGCGGTCCGGTCGCATGGGTGTTCGGCAACGAAGGCGCGGGAGTCTC
>DASVZD010000091.1:0-2695 GCA_036391815.1 Rhodocyclaceae bacterium | reverse complement strand
AGGTGCTGGTGGCGCTGATGGCCTGATGCCGTCCGGTCCCAGGCAAAACGCCCGCGCAAGCGGGCGTTTTGTTTTTTTGGGGCCGCGGAAAATGATAGTAGGATACCGGCCGACCCCATTCGCATTGCGGGAACCATGAAGCTATCTCATCCGACATTCGCGTTCTTGCTGGCCCTGGCCGGGCTGCCGTTCCTCGGCGGCTGCGCCACCAACACCATGACCGGCCGCAGCCAGTTCATGATCGTCTCCGAACAGTCCGCCATCGCGCGCTCGGCCTCGGCCTACCAGGGCATGATCGGTTCGCTGGAGAAGAACGGCAAGATCAGCGAGGACGAGGCGCTCAACCAGCGCGTCGAAGCCATCACCAACCGGCTGATCGCGCAGGCGATCCGCTACCGTCCCGAAACGGCGGAGTGGAACTGGACGATCAAGGTCATCGAGGATCCGAAGACGGTCAACGCCTTCTGCATGCCGGGCGGCAGGATGGCGGTCTATACCGGGCTGCTCGACAAGATCGAGCCGACCGACGATGAACTGGCGCAGGTGCTTGGCCACGAGATTTCGCATGCGCTGGCCAACCACGGCGCAGAGAAGATGTCGGTGAAGATCGCAGCGGACGTCGCTGTCATCGCGGTGGGTGCTGCCGCCAGCCGCAACAACCGCAACCAGCAGGCGGTGATCAATGCCGCCGAACTGGCGGCGCTGGCCTTCATCAACCTGCCCAACAGCCGCACCGCGGAGGAGGAGGCCGACAAGCTGGGCATCGAGCTGGCCGCACGCGCCGGCTACCATCCGCATGCCGCCGTCACGCTGTGGCAGAAGATGATGGCGGAGAGCGGCAGCAAGTCGCGCTTTGATTTCCTCAGCACTCATCCGGCCTCGCCCAAGCGCGTCGAGAGCCTGGCTGCATTGGAAGGGCCGATGCTTGCGCTCTACGATCCTGAGGCGCGGATGAAGCGGGTGCCCTGCTTCGTGGGCAAGGAAGCGGCGTCGAACGAGCGGGTGGTCGAGCCGGGAGAGGCTTCCAAACTGGCCGAAGCCGCGCCGCCGGCGCCGTCCGAGCGCCTGTATTTCTATTCGGAGGTCTTCGACAAGTTCAGCAAGGGCGAAGCGGCGCTGACCTGCGATGCCTGCTCCGCCGAATTCGTCGTCCGCCAGGGCAGCCTGCGCGAGGAGTACGCCAAGCAATCGTGGCGTGAACTGGCGCTCGACACCATGAAGATCGGCTACGGCATCGATCTGGCGTGGTACTACCTGGGCGTTGCGGCGGAGAAGCTCGGCTTTGCGGAGACCGCGGCGAAGTATTTCGCCGAGGCGTCGAAACGGGCCGCCAGCCGCGACACATCGTGCGCCGCCAGCCTGCTGATCGGCTGCGGCGGCATCGACGTCGGACAGGCGTCGGCGCGCTAGATCAGGGCGTGCCCGGCGGCGCGTACGAGAATGCCGACGCACGCGCCCAATGCGGCGGGCTTCCACACGCCGGCGACGCGCCGCCCCGACGAGATCAGCACCGCGACGCCCGGAATGTCGAGCGGATGGATCAGGAAGCCCGCGCTGCTGTTGAGCAGCGCCGTCGAGAGGGTTCCCTGCTTGAGCATCTCGTCGGCGACGCCGAGCATGGCGGTGCCGCCGGCGAGGTACTTGGTCAGCGTCGGCAGGATCAGTGCCCGGTCCAGGTTGAAGGCCGCCATCGGCGTGGCGAGCAGGCGCGTCAGCGCGTCGATGGCGCCGCTGGAACGCAGGGCGGTGACGACGACCAGCGAGAGCACCAGCATCGGGATGGCGCCGACGGCGATCTTGAACGCTTCGGCGCCGGCGCGGTTGATGGTGTCGAGCACGCCCTTGGCGTCGGCGGCGATCGGGTGGTGCAGCGTCTCGTCGACCGTGTGCTCCTCGCTGCTGAGCCCGCGGCCGAACAGGTAGTAGGCGGCCGCCGCGGCCACCAGGCCGCCGATCAGCGAGAACAGCAGCAGCGGCGGGTAGTGCAGCCCCAGCGCGGTGAGCGGGAAGGCGGCGTTGGCCTGCGCCATCGCCATCACCATGGCGAGCGTCGCCGCCAGGTGGCGGTCCGAGCTGCCGCGCTGCTCCATCATGGTCAGCGTCGCCACCGGCGCGGCGAAGCTGACGAAGCTCACCTGCACGGCGGCGAACACGCCCAGCCCGGTGAGTCCGGCGGGACGCAGCAGCGGGGCGATGCGCGGCACCAGCCAGTCGAGCGCGCCCTTGGCTTCGAGCAGGCGCATCAGCGACAGCATGACGATCATCACCGGCAGCAGCACGAACAGCGACAGCTCCACGGCGGAGCGGCCGGCGCGCAGGATGACGTCGATGACGATTTCCATGGCAGCGGCGAGACGGGCTGGGCGCCCGTCGGGGGTCAGGCCTTCTTGCCGAGGCCGCCGAGCAGCGCGGCCACGGGGCGCAGCGGACGCTTTGGCGGGGCCGGCGGCTTGGTCGAAACGGTTTCGCCGGTTTCGGACTTCGGTTCGTACGGCTTGCTGGCGTCGAAGCCGTCGGCCGAGACCGGAATGTGCGCCGCAGGCGGCGGCAGGCGGACGGCGCTCTTCGGCGCGTGGCGCTCACGCTCCCGTTCGCGCTCGCGATGCGAGTGGCCGTGGCCGCGGCCGCGGCTTTCGCGCTCGCGTTCTTCGGACGGGCCGCTCGAACCGGGCTCGAAGCCCGGCACCACGACCTG
>DASVZD010000090.1:0-19319 GCA_036391815.1 Rhodocyclaceae bacterium | reverse complement strand
CACCGCGCCCGACGGCATCCGCCACACGATCTGGGCGGTGCGCGACGGCGGCCTGATCGAGCGCATCACTGCGGCCTTCGACGCCATGCCGGCCCTCTACATCGCCGACGGTCACCATCGCTCCGCCGCCGCCTCGCGCGTCGCCGCGGCGCGCCGCAAGCCGGGCGCCGAGCAGGCGAGCGACTATTTCCTCTCGGTGATCTTCCCGCACCACCAGATGAAGATCCTGGACTACAACCGCGTGGTGAAGGACCTCAACGGCCTCACCGCCGAGCAGTTCCTGGACAAACTCGGCAAGGCCTTCCTGGTCTCGCCCTCGTGCGGCGCGGTGAAGCCCTCCTGCCCGGGTGAGATCGGCCTCTACCTGCCGGGACGCTGGTATCGCCTCAACATCGACCCCAAGCTGTTCGTCAAGGACCCGGTCGAGAACCTCGACGTCTCGCTGCTGTCCGCCCACGTGCTCGGCCCGATCCTCGGCATCGCCGACCTGCGGCGCGACAAGCGCATCGACTTCGTCGGCGGCATCCGCGGCCTGCCGGAACTGGAGAAGCGCGTGGATTCCGGCGAGATGGCGGTCGCCTTCGCGATGTTCCCGACGCGCATGGAAGCCCTGATGGCGGTGGCCGACAACAACCAGGTGATGCCGCCCAAGTCGACCTGGTTCGAGCCGAAGCTGGCGGACGGGCTGGTTTCGCACGTCATCGACTGAGCGGGTGTCGGAGCGCCGACCGGGTGGCCGGGGCGCTCTGCTCCGCTCCATGTCCCCCGTCGGCCGCCTGACGGCGGCCTCCTCCTCCTTTACCTCCGCTCCGCAGAGCGCCCGCCCAGTCGGGGGACGCGCCCGCCGGAACCCCATGGTCTAGGATGAATCCAACGCCGAGTTGGGTACATCCCAGATGGTCCTGCCCCCCATCCTCCGCCTGCCCGTGGACATCCTGCCCCAGCCGGATGAGACGACCTGCGGCCCGACCTGCCTGCACGCGATCTACCGCTACTGGGGCCGCGCAGAGACGCTGACCGACGTCATCGCGCGCACCGGCAAGCTGGAGCGCGGCGGGACGGTGGCCGTGTTCCTCGCCTGCGATGCCCTGAGACTGGGCTTCGACGCCACCATCTACACCTTCAACGTCACGGTGTTCGACCCGACCTGGTTCGACGGCGACACGGACATCGCCGCGCGCCTGCAGCGGCAGCGCGAGGCGAAGCCGCACGACATGCGCGTGCAGGAGGTCACCCAGGGCTATCTCGAGTTCCTGCGCCTCGGCGGGCGGCTGCGCATGGCGGACCTGTCGCGCTACCTGCTGCGCGGCCTGCTGCGGCGGCGGCTGCCGCTGATCACGGGGCTCAGTTCCACCTATCTGTATCGCGCCAAGCGCGAATACGGACCCGACGACGAGCCCGACGACGTCCGCGGCATGCCGGGCGGGCACTTCGTCGTCCTCGCCGGCTACGACCGGCCGGCGCGCAAGGTGCTGGTCGCCGATCCGTACAGTCCCCATCCCTACGGCCGCGAGCGCGAATACTGGCTGAACATCGACCGCGCGGTCGCGGCGATCCTGCTGGGCATCGTCACTCACGACGCCAACCTGTTGATCATCAGTCCGCGCGAAGCGCCTCCCCGATGAATTACGCGATCGTCGCCGACAACCCTTGCGAGTGCCGCTTCCGCGTGCCGGGCGCCGCTCTGGTGCCGGCGCGGGACTACCTCGTCGAGCCCGCCTGGCGCGAGGCGCGCAATCTGCGCGTGCTCAACCTCTGCCAATCCTGCGGCTACCAGCGTTCCGGCTACTACGTCTCGCTGCTGGCCGAGGCACGCGGCCACCGTCCCCTGCCCGGCGTGAGGGAACTCAAGGATCGCGGACGTCCGGACCCGGCCAGCGTGCTGGTCGGCATGGCGCAACGCTGTTCCGACGGCCGCCGGGCGCGTGCGCCGCGCACCGGCGAACTGGCGCTGGCGATCCTGCGCGACCCCGACACGCCGTGCCCCGCCTCTAACGATGCCGCGCTGGCGAAGTTCGAGGAAGCCGCGCGCGCCCTGGCGATCCGGACCGAGCGCATCGGCCGCGACGATATCGGGCGCCTGGGCGGGTTCGATGGCCTGTTCATCCGCGACAACACCTTCGTCCAGCACCATACCTATCGCTTCGCCCGCCGCGCGGCCGCCGCGGGCCTCACGGTGATCGACGATCCCGATTCCATCCTCCGCTGCAACAACAAGGTCTACCTGGCCGAACTGCTGCCGCGCCACGGGCTTCCCGTGCCCGGGACGCTGATCGTGGATCGCGCCGGCATCAGCGGGATCCTGCCCACCCTGGGCCTTCCCTGCGTGCTCAAGCGGCCCGACAGTTCGCTGTCGATGGGCGTGGTCAGGGTCGAATCGGCGGCGCAGCTTTCCGCGGCCGCCGAGGACATGCTGCGGGAATCCGACCTGATCGTGGCGCAGGAATACATCCCGACGGCGTTCGACTGGCGCATCGGCATCCTCGACGGCAAGCCGCTGTTCGCCTGCAAGTACCACATGGTGCCCGGCCACTGGCAAATCCTCCGGCATGCGGAAGGCCGCCATTACGAGGAAGGCCCCACCGAGGCGATCCGCCTGGAGGAGGCTCCTGCCGCGGCCGTCGACCTGGCGCTCCGGGCCGCGCGCCTGATCGGCGAAGGCTTCTACGGCATCGACCTCAAGGAGGTGGCACCCGGGGAATGGCGCATCATCGAGGTCAACGACAATCCCAACGTCGACGCGGGGAACGAGGACGGCGTACTGGGCGACCGCCTCTACCACGAAGTGATGAGCGTGTTCGCCCGCCGCATGGCAGCGCGGCGACGAAGGCCATGACCATCGCCCCCGTACCGCTCGCGGCCTTCTCGGGCTACGGCATCGAGCTCGAATACATGATCGTGGACAGCGGGAGCCTGCGGGTGCTGCCGATCGCCGACGACCTGCTCGCCGTGATCTCGGCGCATGGCGCGGCCGGCAGCGACGACCGCTTCGCATGGTCGAACGAGCTCGTGCTTCATCTGCTGGAACTGAAGAACCGGCGTCCCATGCCGGACCTCGAACAATTGGCTCCTGGCTTCCAGCGCGAAGTGGCGCGCGCCAACGAATTGTTGGCGCCGCTCGGCGCGCGGCTGATGCCCGGCGGCATGCATCCCTGGATGGACCCGGCCAGCGAAACCCGGCTGTGGCCGCACCACGATGCAGCCATCTACCGCGCCTACGACCGCATCTTCGATTGCCGCGGTCACGGCTGGGCCAACATCCAGAGCATGCAGTTGAACCTGCCTTTCGCCGACGACGCGGAGTTCGAGCGGCTGCACGCCGCCGTGCGGCTGCTGCTGCCGATCCTGCCCGCGCTCGCCGCCAGTTCCCCCATCGCCGACGGCCGGGTCCGGGCGGAGGTGGATTTCCGCATGGAGAGCTATCGCCACCATGTCGAGCGCCGCCCGTCGCTGATCGGCCTCGTCATTCCCGACAATGCCATGAGCTGCGCCGGCTACCGCAGGGACGTACTGGAGCCGATGTACGCGGAAGTCGCGCCCTTCGATCCCGCCGGCGACCTGCATGCCGAGTGGCTCAACGCGCGGGGCGCCATCCCGCGCTTCGATCGCCATGCCATCGAACTGCGCGTCATCGACATGCAGGAATGCCCGCAGGCCGACCTCGGCATCGCCGCACTGGCGGGCGCGGCGGCGCGCGCGCTCTACGAGGAGCGCTGGTGTCCGCTCAACCGGCAGCAGGGCATGGGCACTGGGACGCTGGCGGCGATCTTCCGTGCCTGCGTCCGCGACGCCGACCAGGCGCGCATCGACGACGCGCGCTACCTGGCGCTGTTCGGATTCCGCGGCGCGAGTTGCCGGGCACAGGAGCTTTGGCATCACCTATTCCAGTCCTGCCGGAACGACACCCTGCTGTCCCCGCCCGGCCAGACGGCAATCGAAGTCATCCTCGAGCACGGCCCCCTGGCGCGGCGCATCCTGCGTAGCGCGGGGGATCATCCCGACCGGGACCGGCTCGCCGCCATCTACCGCGAGCTCTGCGATTGCCTGGCCGAGGGGCGGCAATTCAAGGCGCTGCCATGAGGCGCCGCGAACGGCGGCTCGCCTTCGTCATCACCTGCGAGCATGCGGGCAACCGGATACCGGCACGCTACCGCGAGTGCTTCACCGGCCAGCACGAGGCGCTGGAGAGCCATCACGGCTACGACCGCGGTGCCTTGCCGATGGCACGCGACCTGGCCGGCGCATTCGGCGCGCCGCTGTTCTACTCGACGGTCAGCCGCCTGCTCGTCGATCTCAACCGTTCGCCGGGACACCGGCGGCTACACGCAGAGGCGGTCAGGAAGCTGCCGGCAACCGTGCGCCGGGAGATCGTCGCCGACTATTACGCGCCCATGCGCGGCGAAGCGGAACGCTGGATCGCGAAGGCCGTCGCGGCCGGACAGCGCGTCATCCACGTCTCCAGCCACAGCTTCACGCCGGTGCTCGACGGCGACGTGCGGACCGCCGACGTCGGCCTGCTCTACGACCCGGGCCGCGCGGGCGAAGCGGCGCTGTGCAGGACCTGGCAGGCCACGCTGCTTGCCGCCCTGCCGCATCTGCGGGTGCGCCGCAACTACCCCTACGCGGGGAAATCGGACGGCTTCGCCGCCTTCCTGCGCAAGCGCTATGCGGAGCGCGATTACATCGGAATGGAACTGGAAATCAACCAGGCGATCGTGCTGGAAGGCGGGCCGGGCTGGCAGCGCCTTCGGCGCTCGATCGTCGCCAGCCTGGCCGAAGCTTCATCCCGCCTCTTTCCCCGCCACGCAGTGAAAGATGAAGACGGGCACCAGCACCGGAAGGCTGCCGACGAGGAAAGCCGCAAGAACGGGCGCCGAGAATAGCGCCGCCGTCATTTGCCAACGATTCACCACTTGCCCGCTGATCGTCATTTGCCGCTCCCTCGCCAGCCATGGATGGGCGGAAGGGACGCACGCCGTCGCTCACGGTACCGGTCGGCGAAAGGGGGGGCCTAAACCGGTTCGGCGCGACGCCGGCGCCGCTTCCAGTCGGGAACAAGGCAAATCCCGCGCCAAAGAACCGGGACGCCGCGAAAAGCCCCTATCCGTCGCCCTCGGCGAGCACCGGGGGACGCCGGACGTGCCTTGAGCGGGGCCGTTTCCGGCATCCGATACTGCCAGTTTGTCAGCCGTCTGCTCTGGATGGCAGTCAAAGACACTTCAGGCGGCGGTACAGGGTTCGCTCGCTGACGCCCAACTGCTCGGCGAGCGCCTTGCGGCTGCCGCGGTGCTCGGCGAGCCGGGCCTTCAGCGTCGCGCGCTCCAGCTCCTTCAGGTTCGAAGCCGACTCGGCGCCCCGCGCACGGGTCGCCGCACTGCGCACTTCCTCGGGGAGATGCGCGGGAAGGACCGTCTCGCCGTCGCACAGCAGGCTGGCACGTTCCAGGATGTTGCGAAGCTCGCGCACGTTGCCCGGATAATCGTAGCGGCACAGCGTTTCGACGGCGGCCTTGCCCAGCACCAGCCGCCGCTCGGCCGCGACGCGGGCCAGCAAGGACTCGGCCAGCAGGGGGATGTCGCTGGCGCGCTCGCGCAGCGCCGGCAGATCGATGGGAAACGTGTTGAGCCGGAAGTAGAGATCCTGGCGGAAGCTGCCGCGCTCCACCATCGCGCGCAGGTTGCGATGGGTTGCCGAGACGAGGCGGATGTCGGCCTTGCGGGGTTCAGCCGAGCCCACTCGCCGGTACATGCCGGTCTCCAGCAGCCGCAGCAGCTTGACCTGGATCATCAGCGGGATGTCGCCGACCTCGTCGAGGAACAGCGTGCCGCCGGCAGCCGCCTCGACCAGGCCGGTCGAACGGCTCACCGCGCCCGTAAACGCGCCCTTCTCGTGGCCGAACAGTTCGCTCTCGAACAGGGTTTCGGCGAGCCCCGAGCAGTCGACAGCGACGAACGGCCCTGGCGCGCGCCGGCTGGCATCATGGATCGCCTTCGCCACCAGTTCCTTGCCGGTCCCCGATTCGCCCTGCAGCAGCACCGTCGCCTCGGACGGGGCAACGCGGGCCACCATCTCGAGCATGCGCTTGAAGGCGGCCGAGCGTCCCACCAGGCCTTGCGCGTGCGAGAGCCCGCGCGCGACAGCGACGGGCTCCATCTTCTCGATGAAGTAGACGATGTTGCCGGCCCCGTCGCCGATCGGCGAGAGGTCGATGTTCACATAGACCTCGCCATCCGGCGTCTGGTGCAGATGCAGCACCCGTTCGCGCTGCCCCGAGCGCAGGCTTTGCTGCAGCGGGCAGGTCTCGCCGGCCTGGTCGCACGGCGCCTTGAAGTTGTGGGAAACGTCGAAACAGGTACGTCCCGCGGAGAACCGCTGTTCCCCCACGAGGCTCCGATAGGCGGCGTTGGCGGCCAGCACGCGGTAGGAGCGATCGCAAAGTATGTGCGGCTCGGGCTGCGACTCGATGAAGGACACCAGTTCGGGCAATTGAGGGAACTTCGACTTCATGAGCGGCAACCGGAAGTGCGGATGACTGCCATCTTGGCAGCCTTTCTGCCACATGACAAGTGCACAGACGCCCGTGCGGACCGGAGCGACTCATCCGCCCGTTCCGCTTTCCCCGTTGAAACAGATGCTTGCTGCATACCCATGCAGGGCGCAATGCTGGCACACGACTTGCGATGACCCTACCGGTGTTGTGCCCGGAAACGTCATCTCAGGAGAAAAGAACATGGCATGGATGGAACTCTTCACGACGGATATCGGCTTGCTTAGCCTCTTCACGATCGGCTTCGTGATCGTCATGGCCGCCTACATCTTCTATTACGTCAAGAACCACATGATCGACGAGCAGAAGCCGGGCGCAAGCGGCAGCCAGATCCCGCACGCTCACTGAGGTAACGTCTCCTCCTCGCGGTGCCGGAGCTTCCCTAAGCGCTCCGGCGCCGCTTTTTTTTTCAGCGCGCCATGCGGCGCTGAGAGCGCCAATTGAGCACGGAGATCGTGACCAGTCCGGCGCCGATCAACAGCATGCCCAGAACTTCTCCCTGATCCGCGCGTTCGCCGAGTTGCCAGCGTGACGACAGGATCGCCACGCCCGGGATGCCGAGGATCGACAGGCTTGCCTGCCACGCCGGCAGGCGTTCCAGCACATAGAGCCAGAGGAACCAGCCGAACGCGGTGCTGACGACCGCCATGAAACCGATGATGCCGGCAAACTGAGGCGTCCAATCGGTCGGACGCTCGGGTGCGGCCGTCACGATGACGATCAGGGGCAACAGGCCAAACAGCATCTGCCAGGTGGTGAGGGCGAGGACATCCGCGCCGAGCTCCTTGCGCCAGCGCTTGACCAGGATGGTGGACAGCGCCCAACTGACCGCTGCCAGCACTGCCAGCAGCTTGCTGAACAGGCTGGTGTGCATGTTCCAGGGCGAAACGATCAGCAGCAACCCGGCCAGCGCGCATGCCGCGGCCGCCCATTGGGACGCGCGGATGCGTTCGCCGAGCACGGCGCGCGCCAGCAGCAGCGTCCAGATCGGCATGGTGAACACCAGCACCGCCGTCTTCCCCGCTCCGCCTTCGACCAGCGCCCAGGTGGAAAAGGCGATGAAGCCGCCGGTCTGGAACAGCCCGACCACCGCAGTCTTCCAGACCGCCCGCGGACGCAGCGGCCGCCGCAGCGCGAGCAGGGCGAGGAACAGCACCACCGTGGCCGTGCCGGTGCGCAGGACGCCGACGTGGAAAGGTCCGGCGTAGTCGAGCGCCTGCTTGGCGATGATCCAGGTGTAGCCCCACAGCAAGGTGAGGACCACCAGCGCCGCGATCGCGCGGCCGTCCGCCTTTCCCGTCGCCATCACGCCCTCAGTGCCGGAAGGACCGCGCGGGCATTGGCCGAGGTCGCTTCGGCCACCTCGGCGAGCGCCGCACCACGCAGTTCGGCGAGCACGGCGGCGATGCGGGCCAGCTCCGCCGGCTCATTGCGCGAGCGGCCGAGCCACGCCGGCGGGATGTCGGGCGCGTCGGTCTCGAGGACGATGGCGTCGAGCGGCAGGCTGGCGGCGAGTTCGCGCAGGCGCGTCGCGCGCGAATGCGTCATCGCCCCGCCAAAGCCGAGCTTGAAGCCGAGCTTGAGGAATTCCTCCGCCTGCTGCCGGCTGCCGTTGAACGCATGGGCGATGCCGCCGCGCACGGCAACGCGCCGCAACTGCTTGAGGACGGCATCGGCAGCCTTGCGCACATGGAGCAGCACCGGCAGGTCGAGATCGCGCGCGATCTTCAGCTGCTCGGCGAAATAGAAGTTCTGCTTCGCCTCGTCCCGGTCGGCGACGAAATAATCGAGGCCGATCTCGCCGATCGCCACAGCACGCTCGCGCTGCAACGCTTCGCGCAGCGCGCCGAGATCCTCCTCGCGCGAGTCATCGACGTACATCGGATGGATGCCGTAGGCCGGAACACAGCCCGCGAATTCCCGGCATACCGAAGCGACGGCGCCGAAGTTGGCCCGCGTAACCCCAGGCACCACGATCGTGGCAACGCCAGCAGCCGCGGCGCGCGCCGCCACGGCAGCGCGGTCTGCGTCGAACTCGGCGGCGTCGAGGTGGCAATGGGTGTCGATCAAGGCCATGTCGGGCGCACGGCCGGGCCGCGTTTCAGGACACTTCGTCGATCCAGCCCTGCTGGATCGCTTCGAGCACCTTCTCGCCGCAGTGCTTGGGGTCGTCGTCGAAGCCTGGCAGCGCCATCACCCAGGTCATCAGGTCGACGAAGTTGACGCGCGTCGGATCGACGTCAGGATGGGTGTCGGCAAGCTCGATCACGATGTCGTTGATGTCGGTCCATTTCATCGCTTGCCCTCCTTCGCCTGGTTGATCGTGTACTTCGGGATCTCGATCACCAGCGGCGTGTCCTTGACGACTGCCTGGCACGACAGCCGCGAGGTCGATTCGAGGCCCCAGGCCTTGTCCAGCAAGTCGTCCTCGGTTTCCTCGGACGGCTCCAGCGAGCTGAAGCCCTCCCGGACGACGACGTGACAGGTCGTGCAGGCGCACGACTTCTCGCAGGCGTGCTCGAGTTCGATGCCGTGCTCCAGCAGCGCGTCGAGGATGGTCTGGCCTGCCGGCGCCTCGATCACGGCGCCCTCCGGGCAGTATTCGGCGTTCGGCAGCACGATGATCTGCGTCACGATTCGATCTCCCCGATGTTCTTGCCCGACAGCGCCTTCTGCACGCTGGCGTTCATGCGGCGCGCGGCGAACTCCCCGGTGCCCTTGTTGAGCCCGTCCATGGCGGCATCGATGGCGCGGCGATCGTCGCCGATCATCACCGACTGCAGCTTGGCCAGCAGCGCCTCGACGTGCGCGCGCTCGGTGTCGGAGAGCAGCTGCCCGTCGGTGCGCAGGGCCGATTGCACGGCCTCGATGAGCCGCTGCGCCTCGACCTGCGCCTCGCGCAGCGCGCGCCGGAAGGCGTCGTCGGAAGCATGGCTGTAGCTGTCCTTGAGCATCGCCGCGATCTCGTCGTCGGAGAGGCCGTACGAGGGTTTCACCTCGATGCGCGCCTCGTGGCCGGTGATCTGCTCGCGCGCCGTCACCGACAGCAGGCCGTCGGCGTCGACCTGGAAGGTCACGCGGATGCGCGCCGCTCCCGCCACCATCGGCGGAATGCCGCGCAGCTCGAAACGCGCCAGGCTGCGGCAGTCGGATACCAGTTCGCGCTCGCCCTGCACCACGTGCAGCGCCATCGCCGTCTGGCCGTCCTTGAAGGTGGTGAAGTCCTGCGCGCGCGCCACGGGAATGGTCGAGTTGCGCGGAATGATCTTCTCGGTGAGGCCGCCCATGGTCTCCATGCCGAGCGACAGCGGAATGACGTCGAGCAGCAGCCAGTCGTCGCCGGCGGCGCGGTTGCCGGCCAGCAGGTTGGCCTGGGTGGCGGCGCCGAGCGCCACCACCTTGTCGGGGTCGAGGTTGTTGAGCGGCTCCTGGCCGAAGAAGTTCGCCACCGCCTGCTGGATCTGCGGCATGCGCGTCGCGCCGCCGACCATCACGACGCCCTTCACCTCCTCGGGCATGAGTCCCGCGTCGCGCAGCGCCTTGCGCGTCGGCTGCAAGGTCTTCTGCACCAGCGTCTTGGTGATTTCGGCGAACTTCTCGGTGGTCAGCTTCAGGTCGACATATTCGTCGCTGCCGAGCTTGACGGTGATCGGCGCCACGGCATGGTAGGTCAGGTATTCCTTCGCCTCGCGGGCGCGCGTCAGCAGCAGGCGGCCGTCATGGGGCGAGACGGGGGCCAGATTGGCCTCCTCGATCATCCAGCAGAAGATGCGGTGGTCGAAATCGTCGCCGCCGAGGGCGGAATCGCCGCCCGTCGACAGCACCTGGAACACGCCCTTGGCGAGCTTGAGGATCGAGATGTCGAAGGTGCCGCCGCCCAGGTCGTAGACGGCGTAGATGCCCTCGGCGGCATTGTCCAGTCCGTAGGCGATCGCCGCGGCAGTCGGCTCGTTGAGCAGGCGCAGGACGTTGAGACCGGCCAGCCGCGCGGCATCCTTGGTGGCCTGTCGTTGCGCATCGTCGAAGTAGGCGGGCACGGTGATGACGGCGCCGGTGATCTGGCCGCCGAGCGCCGCCTCGGCACGCTCGCGCAGGTTCTTCAGGATGTCGGCCGAAACCTCGACGGGCGACTTGACGCCCTGCGCGGTGCGCAGCCTGACCATGCCCTCGCCCTCGACGAACTCGTAAGGCATGGACTCGATGTGGGCGATGTCCTTGAGGCCCCGGCCCATGAAGCGCTTGACCGAGACGATGGTGTTCTTCGGATCGACGGCCTGGTCGGCCTGGGCCTCGTAGCCGACGACGACGTCGCCACCCGGCGCGTAATGCACGACGGAAGGCAGCAACGGGCGGCCCATCTCGTCGTTGAGCACGAGCGACATGCCGCTGCGCACGGTGGCGACGAGCGAGTTGGTGGTGCCGAGGTCGATGCCGATGGCGAGCCGATGTTCGTGAGGCGCGGTCGATTCGCCGGGTTCCGCTATCTGTAGTAGTGCCATCTGTTGTTTTCGTTCTCTCCCTGCAAGGGAGGAGGATTCACGCCTCGGTCGCCTCTAGCGCCGCATCGATGTCGTGCAGCAGCTTCTCCTGGAACATCAACTGGCGCACGGTCTCCGCCGCGCTGCCCCAATCCTGCCGGTCGTCGATCGCCTCGCGCAGGCGCTCCTGCTGGGTCGCCATCTCCTTGCGCATGCGCCGGTGCAGGGCATCGAGATTGTCGACGTCCCCGACTTCCGCCGCCTCCGCCACCGCCTCGCGCAGTTCCATCTGCTCGATCAGGAACTCGGCCGGCATCGCCGTGTTGGTCTCGATCTGCGGATCGTGGCCGGCAAGGTGCAGCAGATAGCGTCCCCGCTTCAGCGGATCGCGCAGCGTCTGGTAGGCCTCGTTGACCTGGGTCGCCCATTGCATCGCCAGCCGTCGCTCGGTGTCGCCGAGGTGCGCGTACTTGTCCGGATGCACGCGCGCCTGCAGGTCGCGGAACGTCGCCTCGAGCGCGTCCCGGTCCACCGCGTATTTCAGCGGCAGGCCGAACAGCGCGAAGTGGTCCTTCCCGGCAAACTGCGGATCAAGGGAGTCCATGACCGGCGGGCGTTACACGGTGAAGCTCTCGCCGCAGCCGCACTGGTCCTTGACGTTCGGGTTGTTGAACTTGAAGCCCTCGTTGAGGCCTTCCTTGGCGAAGTCGAGTTCGGTGCCGTCGAGGTAAGGCAGGCTCTTCGGATCGACCAGCACCTTGAGGCCGTGGCTCTCGAAGATCACGTCGTCCGGCTCGCTGACGTCGGCGAACTCCAGCTTGTAGGCCATGCCCGAGCAGCCGGACGTCTTGACGCCCAGGCGGATGCCGATGCCCTTGCCGCGCTTGGCGATGAACTTGGAAACGTGCTCGGCGGCACGTTGGGAAAGCGTGACGGCCATGATCAACCTCCGTGCTTCTTCTTGTAGTCGGCCACGGCCGCCTTGATGGCGTCCTCGGCCAGGATGGAACAATGGATCTTCACCGGCGGCAGCGCCAGTTCTTCCGCGATCTGCGTGTTCTTGATGTCGAGGGCCTGATCGACGGTCTTGCCCTTGACCCATTCGGTAACCAGCGAGCTGGACGCGATCGCCGAGCCGCAGCCGTAGGTCTTGAACTTGGCGTCCTCGATGACGCCTTCCTTGTTGACCTTGATCTGCAGCTTCATGACGTCGCCGCAGGCCGGCGCGCCCACCATGCCGGTGCCGACGCCGTCTTCCTCCTTGCCGAAGGCGCCGACGTTGCGCGGGTTCTCGTAGTGGTCGATGACCTTGTTGCTGTATGACATATCAAATCCCCTTCTGAATTCAGTGCGCCGCCCACTGCACGGTGTTCAAGTCGATGCCTTCCTTGTACATGTCCCACAAGGGCGACAGTTCGCGCAGCTTGGCCAGCTTCTCGTGCAGCAGCTTGACCGTGAAGTCGATCTCCTCAGCCGTGGTGAAGCGGCCGAGCGTGAAGCGGATGGAGCTGTGCGCCAGTTCGTCGGAGCGGCCCAGCGCGCGCAGCACGTAGGACGGCTCGAGGCTCGCCGAGGTGCAGGCGGAGCCCGACGACACCGCGATGTCCTTGATCGCCATCATCAGCGACTCGCCCTCGACGTAGGCGAAGCTGACGTTGAGGTTGTGCGGCACGCGCTGGTCGAGGTCACCATTGACGAAGGTCTCCTCGATGTCCTGCACGCCGCGCAGCAGGCGGTCGCGCAGCAGGCGGATGCGCTCGTTCTCGCTCGCCATCTCCTCGCGCGCGATGCGGAAGGCTTCTCCCATGCCGACGATCTGGTGCGTCGCCAGGGTGCCAGAACGCATGCCGCGCTCATGGCCGCCGCCGTGCATCTGCGCTTCCAGCCGGATGCGCGGCTTGCGCCGCACGTAGAGCGCGCCGATGCCCTTCGGGCCGTAGGTCTTGTGGGCCGAGAACGACATCAGGTCGACCTTGAGCTTGGCGAGGTCGATCGGCATCTTGCCGGTGGCCTGCGCCGCGTCGACGTGGAAGATCACGCCCGCTTCGCGGCAGATCTCGCCCATCTGCTCGATCGGCTGGATCACGCCGATCTCGTTGTTGACCGCCATGACGGAGGCCAGCACGGTGTCCTTGCGGATGGCGGCCTTGAAGTCGGCGAGGCTGACGAGACCGTTCTCCTGCGGCGTGAGGTAAGTGGCCTCGAAGCCGTGCCGCTCGAGTTCCTTGACGGTATCGAGCACGGCCTTGTGCTCGGTCGCCACGGTGATGATGTGCTTGCCCTTGGTCGGCGCGTAGAAGTTCGCCGCGCCCTTGATGGCGAGGTTGTTGGATTCCGTGGCACCGGAAGTCCAGATGATGTCCTTGGCGTCGCAATTGACCAGTTGCGCCACCTGCTCGCGCGCCTCCTCGACCGCCTTCTCGGCCTCCCAGCCGAAGGGATGCGAGCGCGACGCGGGGTTGCCGAACTTCTCGACGAGGTAGGGAATCATCTTTTCCGCGACGCGCGGATCCACCGGCGTCGTGGCCGAATAGTCGAGATAGATCGGTAACTTCAGCATCTTGGTTTCGCTCCGGAGATTGTCAGGCTGCCAGCGCGGTGAGACCGCGCAGATGGCGTAGTTTTTCATTGAGTACCAGCAAGAATCCGTCCACGGTGGCCGCCGTGCTGTCCGGGCCGAGGCTGACGCGGACCGCGCCCCGCGCAAGTTCCGGGGCGACGCCCATGGCCAGCAGCACGTGGGAAGGCTCGGGGTTGGCGCTCGAGCAGGCCGCTCCGCTCGCCACGGCGTAGCCGGCGCGATCGATCTGGCCCACCAGCGTTTCGCCGTCGATGCCGGCCATGGCGAAGTACACCGTGTTGGGCAGGCGTTCCGCGCCAAGCCCGAAGACGACCGCGCCTTGTGCCGCCAGCCCGCCTTCCAGCATGGCTTGCAGCGATGACAGGCGTGCCGCATGGTCCGTTACCCGCTTGGCCGCCAGTTCGCAGGCGACGCCGAAGCCGACGATTGCCGGAACGTTCTCGGTGCCCGAGCGCAAGCCGCGCTCATGGCCGCCGCCCGCGATCAGCGGTTCGAGTTCGATGCGCTTGTCGAGCACCAGGGCCGCGGCGCCTTTCGGGCCGCCGATCTTGTGTGAGGAAACCGACAAAGCATGGACGCCCGCCTGGTTGAACCGGCGAAAGTCGACAGGCAGCTTGCCGAGCGCCTGCACGGCATCGCTGTGGAACCAGCCGCTGCCGCTGGCGGCCCGCTGTGCGAGCCCCGCGATGTCCTGGACCACGCCGGTCTCGTTGTTGGCGAGCATCACCGACACGATGCCCGGCCGCTGCGCCAGCGCGGCATCGAAGTCGTCCAGCCGTACGATCCCGTTCGCGTCCACCGCGATTTCGTGCAAGGCCCAGCCGCGCCGGGCCAGCGCACGCGCCGGCTCGCGCACGCACGGATGCTCGACGGCGGAAACGGCCACCACGCCGGGCTTCATCCGCGCCGCGGCGCCCTTGATGAACAGGTTGTTCGACTCGGAACCGCCGCTGGTGAAGACCACCTCGGTCGGATGCGCACCAAGCGCGGCGGCCACCCGCTCGCGCGCCGTATCGATCGCCAGCCGCGCCGCCCGACCGTACTCGTGCCGACTCGACGCGTTGCCGAAGCGCTGCGAAAAATAGGGCAGCATGGCCTCCCGGACTTCGTCCAGGACGGGCGTGGTGGCGTTGTAGTCGAGGTAGACGGGCGCGAACATCGGAGCGGCGAAAGACCTCAGGCGGCGACGGCCAGCGGAATGTTGCGGCGGGTGCGCCGCGCGGGACGCTGGTCTTCCGACACCTCGGGCGCGTCGCCGGGCCGCTGCTGCTTGACCAGTTCGGCAAGGTTCACCGAACTCAGGTACTCGAACATGCGCGCGTTCAGGTTGGTCCACAGCTGGTGCGTCATGCACAGGTGGTCTTCGTGGCAGTTGCGCTTGCCGCCGCAGTTCGTGGCGTCGAGCGGCTCGTCCACCGCGCGGATGATGTCCGCCACCGAGATTCCGCTCATCGGCCTGGCCAGGCAATAGCCGCCGCCCGGGCCGCGCACGCTGGCCACCAGCTGCTGGCGACGCAGTTTGCCGAACAGCTGCTCGAGGTACGACAGGGAGATGTTCTGGCGCTCGGCGATACCGGCCAGCGTGACCGGTCCTTCGTGCTGGCGCAGCGCCAGGTCGATCATCGCGGTAACCGCGAAACGTCCTTTGGTAGTAAGTCTCATGATGTTCCTTTCTCGCTCAAAGCACGGCCGTTCTGGTTTCGACAAATACCCGACCGTTTCGATCGACTATATCCATCCGAATAACCCTAGTCAACTATCTTGGAAAGATAGTTCGGATCGAACTTGTCGGCGGTGGCAACGTCGTCTTCGAGCGAGATACCGGCGCGCTCGATGTACTTCAAAAGGGATTCGATGCGGCGATCGGTTTCGACCGCGTGGTCGAGCAGGCCATGAATGGCCTGGGAAAGCGGATCGTCCTCGTTGCGGGTCACCGCATAGGCGGAAAAACCCAGCTTCTCCGCCTTGGCTTCCCGCCTTTCGTCACGCCCCGGCTCGATGATGCGCGCGGGAATGCCGACCGCGGTCGCGCCCGGCGGCACGTCGCGCACCACCACGGCGTTGGAGCCGACCTTGGCGCCCTCGCCCACCGTCAGCGGGCCCAGCACCTTGGCCCCGGCACCGATCACCACGCCGCGCGCCAGCGTCGGGTGGCGCTTGCCCTTGTTCCACGAGGTGCCGCCCAGGGTCACGCCGTGGTAGAGCGTGCATTCATCGCCGATCTCGGCGGTCTCGCCGATGACCACGCCCATGCCGTGGTCGATGAAGACCCGCCGGCCGATGGTGGCGCCGGGATGGATCTCGATGCCGGTGATCCAGCGCGTGAAGTGCGACACGAAGCGCCCCATCCAGCGGAAGCGGTTGGTCCACAGCCAATGCGCGATGCGATGCAGCGTGAGGGCGTGAAGCCCCGGATAGCAGGTGAGCACCTCCCACATGGTGCGCGCAGCGGGATCGCGCTCGAACACGCAGGCGATATCTTCCTTCAACCGGGCAACCATAGCGGGGGAATCCATTAGAAAGTAGCGAAATAGTAAGAAACCCGAGCTTTCCAGTCAAGTTACGCGGCGGGCATGCTCGGGGGAAAGGGATCAATCGCGCTTGCGGTAGGGCCCCGTCTCGAATGCCGACAGCATTCCCCTCAGGATAGCGACCTCCTCTTTTTCCAGGCGGGCGCGCGAGAACAGGCGGCGCATGCGCGGGATCAGCCGCTTGGGCTGCGCCGGATCCAGGAACCCCGAGCCCACCGCCGCGCGCTCGAGATGGCCCATCAGTCCCTCGACTTCCTCATGCGTCGCCGGCAGCCCCGCATCGTTGATCGCCGGCGGCTCGCCGGCATCGACGGCCGTCATGCGCAACTCATAACAGACGACCTGCACCGCCTGGGCGAGGTTGAGCGAGGACCAGTCGGGATCGGAAGGAATCTTGGCCCAGCGCATGCAAAGCGACACTTCCTCGTTCGACAGCCCTGCCGTCTCGTTGCCGAATACCACCGCCACCTCGCCCTTGCCGGCCAGCACGGCAAGTTCCGCGGCGGCCTCGCGCGCCCACAGCGGCTCGACCGCCAGGCCGCGCCGGCGCGCCGTCATCGCCGTGGCGAAGGTGGTCCCGGAAAGGGCCTCCTCGAGCGATCCGCACACCTGCGCCCGCTCGAGAACGTCCGTGGCGCCCGCCGCCATCGCCGTCGCCTGCGCATCGGGGAAGTGCTGCGGATTGACCAGCACGAGGCGCGACAGCCCCATGGTCTTCATGGCGCGCGCCGCCGCGCCGATGTTCCCGGGATGGCTGGTGTGCGACAAGACGATGCGTACGTGATCGAGCGTGGAGGTGTTCATGCCGGGGAACTGTCCTTCATATTAGAATTCGGGCCTTCGCGCTTCGCGCCATTCCGCAGTCCCGCTCCATGCATCCCATGCTCAACATCGCCGTCAAGGCAGCCCGCCGCGCCGGCCAGATCATCAATCGCGCCAGCCTGGACATCGGCCACCTGAAGGTCGGGGTCAAGCAACAGAGCGACTTCGTCACCGAGGTCGACCGTGCTGCCGAAGCCGCGATCATCGACATCCTGCGCGAAGCCTACCCGCAGCACGAAATTTTAGCAGAGGAGTCCGGCACGACCGCCGGCTCCAAGGGCGCCTCCGACTACCAGTGGATCATCGATCCGCTCGACGGCACCACCAACTTCATCCACGGCTTCCCGCAGTACGCAGTCTCGATCGGTCTTGCGCATCGCGGCGTCATGACGCACGCCGTGGTGTACGACCCGACGACCAACGAGCTGTTCACCGGCAGCAAGGGCGGCGGCGCCTTCCTCAACGACAAGCGCATCCGCGTCAGCAACCGCTCCAAGATGGCCGAGGCGCTGATCGGTACCGGCTTTCCGTACCGGATGTTCGACCACGTCGATCCCTACCTCGCGATCTTCAAGGAACTGACGCAGAAATGCGCCGGCCTGCGCCGTCCCGGCGCTGCTGCGCTCGACCTCGCCTACGTGGCGGCAGGGCGCCTCGACGGCTTCTGGGAATTCGGACTCTCGCCGTGGGACATGGCCGCGGGCACGCTGCTGATCACCGAGGCCGGCGGCCTTGTCGGCGACCTTGCCGGCGAACACGACTACCTCGCCACCGGCAACGTCGTCGCCGGGAATCCGAAGATCTTCGGACAACTGCTGCAGCTGATCGACCAGCACAAGACGGCCAAGCTCAGGGCCTGACCGCACAGCGGTGCGTGGCGGCTTTCGCCGCCACGCTTCCCCGCATTCCCAACCGTCAACGGTTCTTGCCGTACTGGTTGCCGATGTAGCCGCCGACCGCCGCACCGCCGAGCGTGCCCAGCGTGCTGCCATTGGTCAATGCCGAACCGCCGACCGCACCGACGCCCGCACCGACCGCCGTATTGCGGCCCTGGGTCGTCATGCCGCCGCAGCCTGCAAGCCCGAGGGCTGCGCCGATGGCGCCGGCCAGCAACATCTTAGTCATCGCCGTTTTCATATCGATACCTCCACTGGCTTCGACTACTTGATGTGCAAGTCGTTCTTCACGCTGCGAACACCATTGACGCTACGTGCGACCTGCACCGCCCGGCTGATCTCCGATTGCGACGCGACGAACCCGCTCAACTGGACCACGCCCTTGTAGGTCTCGACGCCGATCTCGTTGGCCTTCAGGTTCGGGTCGTTGAATATCGCGGTCTTGACCTTCGTGGTGAGCGCCGCGTCGTCGAAGTACTGGCCGGTGCTTTCCTGGGTGCGGCTGCCGGCGCAGCCGGCCACGGCGGTCGTCAGCAGCAGCGCCGCGAGGATTGCCGATATGCGATTGGATGCTTTCATGTCAGGTTCCCCATACAGGATGATGGCCAATTCGACAGCGGCCTTGCCGTCCGGTTGCAGCCGATGAAGCCTGCGTAGTCCGCTCGGGGGAGGACGGGCGGCGACCCTGACGGCAACGGTAGAATAGCGGCCTCTCCCGCTCCATCGCATCTCCCATGTCCACTTCGACGCCCGGCGACATGTCCCGGCACACGCCCGTGATGCAGCAGTACCTGTCGCTGAAGGCGGCGCATCCCGACAAGCTGCTGTTCTACCGCATGGGGGATTTCTACGAGCTGTTCTTCGACGACGCGGAGAAGGCGGCGCGCCTGCTCGACATCACGCTGACGGCGCGCGGGCACTCGGCCGGCAAGCCGATCCCGATGGCCGGCGTGCCGCATCACGCGGTCGAGCAATACCTGTCCAAGCTGGTGAAGCTGGGCGAGTCCGTCGCGATTTGCGAGCAGATCGGCGATCCCGCGACATCGAAGGGGCCGGTCGAGCGGGCGGTGGCGCGCATCGTGACGCCCGGCACGCTGACCGACGCCAACCTGCTCGACGAGAAGAGCGACAGCCTGCTCGCCGCGCTCGTCGTCGAGCGCGAGCGCATCGGCCTCGCCTGGCTCAATCTCGCCAGCGGCGAATTCCGCCTCACCGAAGCGCCGTTCGCCTCGCTTGCCGCGCAGGTGGAGCGCCTGCGACCCGCCGAGCTGCTGCTGCCGGACGGCCTGCGCCGCGAGCTTCCGGCGGCCGGCATCCTGAAGCGCCTGCCCGATTGGCACTTCGATGCCGCCGCCGCCGAGCGCGACTTGTGCAGCCATTTCGGCACGCGCGACCTGGCGGGCTTCGGCATCGAAGGTCTGCCGATTGGTGTGGCGGCCGCCGGCGCGCTCTACGGCTACGCGC
>DASVZD010000089.1:0-1755 GCA_036391815.1 Rhodocyclaceae bacterium | reverse complement strand
GGCATGGAGGCGAACCTCCGCTTCGCCGGCCCGGAGACGATGGAAACGAAGATCTTTGGTCGTTTGACCGCCTGGCAGAACTGGATCTTCCAGCGGCCGAACGCGATCGGCGAGCAGGGCGCGCTGAAACTCTACGGCAGCGGCGTGTCGCCGACGTTCAATAAGGAAAGGGTGTAGCCATGAACATCGCTCAGGTCGACTATGACGGCTTGATCCCGAACAATGTCGCGCTCGGGCAGGATGTGCGCGTCAAGCGCGCGCTGGAGAAATGGCATCCTGGCTACATCGACTGGTGGAACGACATGGGGCCGGAGGGCTTCCAGAAGTCGCTGGTCTATCTGCGCACTGCGGTGAGCGTCGATCCCAAGGGCTGGGCCAAGTTCGACTATGTGCGCATGCCGGAATATCGCTGGGGTGTGCTGCTGGCGCCTCAGCACGAGGAACGCAAAATTCCCTTTGGTACGCACAAGGGCGAGGATGCCTGGCAGGAAGTGCCGGGCGAATACCGCGCCATGTTGCGCCGCCTGGTGGTAATCCAAGGCGACACCGAGCCCGCTTCGGTCGAGCAGCAGCGCCATCTGGGCAAGACCGCGCCCTCGCTCTACGACATGCGCAACCTCTTCCAGGTCAACGTGGAGGAGGGCCGCCACCTCTGGGCGATGGTCTATCTGCTGCAGAAATATTTCGGCACCGATGGCCGCGAGGAAGCGGAAGCCTTGTTGCAGCGCCGCTCCGGCGATCCCGACACGCCGCGCATGCTCGGCGCCTTCAACGAGAAGACGCCGGACTGGCTGTCGTTCTTCATGTTCACCTTTTTCACCGACCGCGACGGCAAGATGCAGCTCGAGGCGCTGGCGCAGTCAGGCTTCGATCCGCTCTCGCGCACCTGCCGCTTCATGCTAACCGAGGAAGCGCACCACATGTTCGTGGGCGAGACCGGCGTCACCCGCATCATTCAGCGCACATGCGAAGCGATGAAGCAGGCCGGCGTCGACGATCCTTACGACGTCGCAAAGGTTCGCAAGCTCGGCGTCATCGACCTGCCGGCCATCCAGAAGAAGGCCAATATGCACTTCTCGTTGACGCTCGATCTGTTCGGCAATGAAATTTCGACCAACGCTGCCAATGCCTTCCACGCCGGGCTGAAGGGCCGCTATCGCGAAGACCGGCTGAAGGACGACCACCAGCTTGAGAGTGGCACCTACCCGGTGCTGCGCCTGATCAACGGCAAGGTCCAGAACGAGGATGTGCCGGCGCTGTCGGCGCTGAACATGCGGCTGCGCGATGACTACTTGGTCGATTGCAATAACGGTGTCGGCCGCTGGAACAAGGTGATCGAGCAGCACGGCATTCCGTTCCAGATCAAGCTGCCGCACGTGGCCTTCCACCGCCACATCGGCGAATTCTCGCGCACGAACGCCGATGTGGACGGCAATATCCTCTCGCCCGCCGAGTGGACGAAGCGGAGGACCGATTTTCTGCCCTCGACGGCGGACAAGGACTTTATCGAAAGCCTGATGCAGCCGCAGTTCGAGCCTGGCAAATTCGCCAGCTGGATCGCCCCGCCCAAGGTCGGCATCGACAACAAGCCCGGCGATTTCGAATATGTGAAGATCGCGTGAGACGCCGCGCGCTAGAGCGCGCTTCGTTGCGTGGATGGAATTGCGCGCACGGCGCTGCACTCTCCTTCTTTCGTCATTTCGGTACGGCGCGTCAGCTCCGGATCCGGGATCCATACCCGCAGTGTTGAGGATT
>DASVZD010000088.1:0-3414 GCA_036391815.1 Rhodocyclaceae bacterium | reverse complement strand
CCGCCGCGATCCCGATCCGCCGCCCGCCGCGCCGCGCAACGAGGCCGAGATGGCCGACCACGACCTGCGCGGCATGGCCACCGCGGCGCCCGCTCGCCATGCGGGCGACATCGGCCACGGCGACGTGCTGATCGCCGCCATCACCTCCTGCACCAATACCTCCAACCCCGGCGTGATGGTGGCCGCCGGCCTGCTGGCGCGCAAGGCCGTGGCGCGCGGGTTGAGCGTCGGCTCGCACGTCAAGACCTCGCTGGCGCCGGGCTCGCGCGTGGTGACGCGCTACCTCGAGGAGGCCGGCCTGCTGCCCGACCTCGACAAGCTCGGCTTCCGTTTGGTCGGCTACGGCTGCACCACCTGCATCGGCAACGCCGGGCCGCTGGCGGCGCCGCTCGAGGAGGCCATCTCGGCGCACGACCTCGTCTGCGCCGCCGTGCTCTCCGGCAACCGCAACTTCGAGGCGCGCATCCATCCGGCGCTCAAGGCCAATTTCCTCATGAGCCCGCCGCTGGTGGTGGCCTTCGCCATCGCCGGCCGCGTCACCATCGACATGGAGCGCGAACCGCTCGCCCACGACCGCGACGGCGAGCCGGTGTTCCTGCGCGACCTCTGGCCCGCCGGCGACGAGATCGCGCAGGCGATGGCGCATGCCGTCGACCCGCGCATGTACGAGGAGCTCTACCGCGACGTGACGGCCGCGAATCCGCTATGGAACGACATCCCGGCGCCGGGCGGCGGCGTCTACGCCTGGGAGGACTCCAACTACATCGCCGAGCCGCCCTTCTTCGAAGGCTTCGCCATGCAGCCGGAACCCACCGGCGACATCCGCCACGCGCGCGCACTGGCCATCTTCGGCGACTCGGTCACCACCGACCACATCAGCCCGGCCGGCAGCATCAAGCCGGACTCGCCGGCCGGCCTCTACCTGCAGGAGCGCGGCGTCAAGCCGGCCGACTTCAACAGCTACGGCGCACGGCGCGGCAACCACGCGGTGATGATGCGCGGCACCTTCGCCAACGTGCGGCTGGTGAACCTGATGGTGCCGCCGCGGCCCGACGGATCGCGCATCGAGGGCGGCTTCACCCTGCTGCAGCCGGAGGGCGCGCACACCACCATCTTCAACGCGGCGATGCGCCAGATCGAACGCGGCACCCCGCTGCTGATCTTCGCCGGCGAGGAGTACGGCACCGGCTCCAGCCGCGACTGGGCCGCCAAGGGCACCCGGCTCTTGGGCGTGAAGGCGGTGATCGCCAAGAGCTTCGAGCGCATCCACCGCTCGAACCTGGTCTGCATGGGCGTGCTGCCGCTGCAGTTCCTGGACGGCGACAGCGTGCAGACGCTCGAACTGCGGGGCGACGAGGAATTCGCCATCGCGGGCCTCGACGGCGGCATCGAGCCGCGCCGCGAAGTGCGCCTGCTGATCCACCGCGCCGACGGCAGGCGGCAGGAAGTCGGCCTGCTCGCCCGCATCGACACGCCCATCGAGGCCGACTACTTCCGCCACGACGGCATCCTGCCCTATGTGCTGCGACAGCTGCTCGCCGCTCCGCCCGCGCGCGCTACTTAGGCCGGCCGTACTTGGCCGTGAAGCTGGCCTTGCCGATCTCGTTGGCGTGGATCATGAATCCCGTCAGCGCCGCGGTGGCGTCGGCCGGCACGTCGAGCTTGTCGGTCTTGAGCGCGTACACGGTGAAGATGTAGCGATGCGGCTTGTCGCCCGGCGGCGGGCAGACGCCGCCCCAGGCATGCTGGCCGTAGTCGGTGCGCACCTGGACCGCGCCGGCCGGCAGCGCCTTGCCGTCGGCGGCGCCGGCATCGGCCGGCAGCTCGGTCGTCGTCGCCGGGAGGTTGATGACCACCCAGTGCCACCAGCCCGAGCCCGTCGGCGCGTCGGGGTCGTACACCGTCACCGCGAAGCTCTTGGTGCCCGAGGGCGCGCCGCTCCACTTCAGGGTCGGCGACTTGTTGTCGCCCGAGCACCCGAAGCCGTTGAACTCGAAGCGCTTCGGAATCGTCGCCCCGGCCTTGATGTCGGGACTGGAGAGCGTGAAGCCGGCCGCCTGGGCGGTGGCAAAGGCGCCGCCCAGCGCGGCGGCAACGAGAGCGCGTTTGATGTTCACCTGTTTCTCCTTGTTGTTGAGAGGGCTGCCAAGCGCGGCCCGCGGCCGCCTCCCGCGATGATAGGAGCAATTGCAAAGATTTGTGACGGCCTTCAACGCGCCGGGCGACGCAACGTTAATCGTTTCGAGGGCGGCCGCCATCCGCGGCGGCCGCCGACAAGTGGAGCACTGACATGAAAAACACCCTCCTGATCGCCGCCGGCCTCGCTGCTGCGCTCGGCGCGTCCTTCCCCGCCATGGCCGACGGCTTCGGCATGCGCGTGGGCAACGCGGGCATCTCGATCGGCGTGGACATCGGCACCCCGCCGCCGCCCATGCCCTACGAGGCGGTTCCCGGGCCGCGCCCGGGCTTCGTCTGGGCGCAGGGCTACTGGACCTGGGACGGCTACCGCTACGTCTGGATGCCCGGCCACTGGATCGCCGAGCGCCCCGGCTACATGTATGCGCCCGGCTTCTGGATCCAGCGCGGCCCGCGCTGGTTCTACCAACCCGAACACTGGGAACACCGTCGCGAGGAGCGCCGCGAGGAGCGCCACCACGACCATGATCGCGACCGCGACCGCGGCGGCAATCGCGGCGGCTGGCATCGCGATCGCTGAAGTCAGGGCGCGTTCGCCAGCACCGTGGCAACGACCCCGAAACTGAGGCACAGCAGACCCACCAACGACCCCAACACCGGAATGCGAAACCAATATTTCTTTGACAGCGTGAGATAGATCAGGGCGATTAGAGGTGCGCCGATCAGGAGAACCGTCGAGCCCGACAGAACCTGAAAGTGAAAGATGGCCAAGTAGGCGTAGGCGGATGCGTAAAACAACAAGCCAACGCCATGACTGATATTGAAGCCGACCCAAGCCCGCCACATATCGGTTTCTTTGGTTAGAGCGAGAGCCGAAGACTTCATCATCGCTGCAACCTCCGGATCATGGGGGACCAGTTTCTTTGGCACGCGGATATCGGCGATCGTGTAGATCGTGTGTAGCGCCCCCAAAACAAAGAACGGCAGGCACCCAAAGAGGAACAATGACTTCGCTAGCATGTGCGACTCCGTTGGAAACGCATGACGTATGAGGGAGCAGCCTGCGCGGCTATATGCGCCAGGTGCCCCGCACCGCAGGGTTGGGCGCCTGTGGGGAAAGGCTGGACTTCGACCGGCGACTAATGTACAGTATTGCGTACATACCCGGAGCACCAAAATGGACGCGATAACCTACACCACCGTTCGAGCAAACCTCGCCAGCGCAATGGACAAGGTTTGCAACGACCACGAAGCTCTGATCATTACTCGCAACGGGGA
>DASVZD010000087.1:0-8023 GCA_036391815.1 Rhodocyclaceae bacterium | reverse complement strand
CCAGAATGAAAATGTGCGCAAGGTCTATCTGGGCGAGCACTTCCGGATGTAGCGCGCCCGACCTGGCCCCATGAGACAGACATTACAACTAAAGCTCTCACAGCATCTCGCGCTGACGCCGCAATTGCAGCAGTCGATCCGCCTGCTGCAGCTATCGACGCTTGAGCTGAACCAGGAGATCGAGCAGGCGCTGCAGGAGAATCCCCTGCTCGAGCGCGAGGAACCCGGCGACGCGCTGAGCCTGGCGGTACCCTACACGGGCGGCGATGCCATGGCGACGCCGCAGCCGGTGGCCGAGGCCGACGGCCATGCCAACGACGAACGCCCGGTCGGCGACGAGCTCAACTGGGGCATCGAGATGCCGGGCGGCCACGGCCCGCGCGACCCCAACGACGACAACGACACCGACAGCGGCGAGATCCAGGCCGCCGCCACCAGCCTGCGCGACCACCTGAACGCGCAGTTGGCGATGACGCAGCTCTCGGCGCACGAACGCGCGCTGGTCGGCTTCCTGATCGAGGCGCTCGACGACGACGGCTACCTGACGCAGACCCTCGACGAACTCGCCGACGTGCTGCCCGACGGCGGCGGCGAGGACCGCGAGGAAATCCTCGAGGAACTCGGCATCGCGCTCAAGCACCTGCAGAGCCTCGACCCGCCCGGCATAGGCGCGCGCAGCCCGGCCGAGTGCCTCGAGCTGCAGCTCGTCAACGAGCCGCCCTCGGCCACGCGCGACCTCGCGCGAGCCATCGTGAAGGGCCACCTCGAGCAGCTCGCCAACCGCGACTTCGCGAAGATCAAGAAGGCGCTCGGCTGCGAGGACGACGACCTGCGCGCCGCGCAGACGCTGATCCGCTCGCTCAACCCCCGTCCCGGCGCGCAGTACTCGCCGCTCGACACGCGCTACATCATTCCCGACGCCATCGTGCGCAAGCTGCGCGGCACCTGGACCGCAAGCCTCAATCCCGATGCCATGCCGAAGCTGCGCATCAACCGGCTTTACGCGAATCTGCTGCAGAAGAGCCGCAGCAATGGCGGCGCCAACCTGTCGGGCCAGCTGCAGGAAGCGAAGTGGCTGATCAAGAACGTGCAGCAGCGCTTCGACACCATCCTGCGCGTGACGCAGGCGATCGTCGACCGCCAGCGCGCCTTCTTCGACCACGGCGAAGTCGCCATGCGTCCGCTGACGCTGCGCGAGATCGCCGACACCGTCGAGCTGCACGAGTCGACCATCTCGCGCGTGACGACGCAGAAGTACCTGGCCAGTCCGCGCGGCATCTTCGAACTCAAATATTTCTTCGGCAGCCATGTCGCCACCGACACCGGCGGGGCTGCCTCTTCCACCGCGATCCGGGCGCTGATCAAGCAACTGGTGAGCGCCGAGGATGGCCACAAGCCGCTCTCGGACGCGAAACTCGCGGAAATCCTCGGCGAGCAGGGTATCGTGGTCGCGCGACGCACGGTCGCGAAGTACCGCGAGTCCCTCAACATCCCGCCGGTCAACCTGAGAAAGACGCTCTAAGGAGACATCATGAACCTCAAGATCACCGGACATCACATCGAAGTGACTCCTGCCCTGCACGACTACGTCACTAACAAGCTCGAACGAGTGATCCGGCATTTCGACCATGTCACCAGCGTTCAAGTCATCCTGTCAGTTGCCAAGCTCAAGCAGAAGGCCGAAGTGACGCTCCATGTCAGGGGCAAGGACATCTACGCCGACGCGGACGACGCGGACCTCTACGCCGCCATCGATGCCGTCGCCGACAAGCTCGACCGCCAGGTCGTGAAGCACAAGGAAAAAACCAACAACCATCACGCCGAAAGGCCGACGGTCGCCGAATAGCGGTACCGCGCACCGGGGAGCCGGGGTTATACTCCGCCCCCAATCCGGGTAGAAGGGCCCCCGGTGCCGGAACCCCGAGGATGAACCAGATCGCGAAACTCCTGCCGCCCGAAAACGTCGTCGTCGATCTCGACGCCAGCAGCAAGAAGCGCGTTTTCGAGCAGGCGGGTCTCCTCTTCGAGAACAACCAAGGCATAGGCCGCAGCCAGGTCTACGACGCGCTTTTCGCCCGCGAGAAGCTGGGCTCCACCGGGCTGGGCATGGGCATCGCCATCCCGCACGGCCGCATCAAGGGCTTGAAGGAGGCCAAGGGCGCCTTCCTGCGCCTCGCCACCCCCGTGCAGTTCGACGCGCCGGACGGCAAGCCGGTCGGCCTGCTGTTCGTGCTGCTGGTGCCCGAGGCCGCCACCGAACACCATCTCCAGCTGCTCTCCGAACTCGCGCAGATGTTCTCCGACCGCGGCTTCCGCGAGCAGCTCTCGGCGTCGCCCGACGCCGCCGCCATCCGCAGCCTGTTCGAGCAGTGGCAGTCCGCCAGCTGATCATCGCCCAGCTGTTCGAGCGCAACCGCAGCCGGCTGCAGCTCTCCTGGGTGTGCGGCACGCTGAACCGCGTCATCGAAGTCACGCGCGACGACGTCTCGCCGGCCGACCTCGTCGGCCACCTGAACCTGATCCACCCCGACCGCCTGCAGGTGCTCGGCTCGCCCGAGATCGCCTGGGTCAGCGAGCATCCGGGCGAGAAGATGATGCACCACATCGGCGAGATCGTCGCCGCGCATCCGCCCGCGCTGATCGTCGCCGACGGCGGCGAGGCGATCGACCTGATCCGCAACGCCTGCGAGGAAAGCGACACGCCGCTGTTCACCACGCCGCAGTCGGCCGCCACGGTGATCGACGCGCTGCGCCTCTACGTCTCACGCTATCTCGCCGAGACCATCACGCTGCACGGCGTGTTCATGGACGTGCTCGGCATGGGCGTGCTGATCACCGGCGACTCCGGCGTCGGCAAGTCCGAGCTCGGCCTCGAACTCATCTCGCGCGGACACGGCCTGGTGGCCGACGACGTCGTCGAGGTGTCGCGCGTCGCTCCCGACGCGCTCGAAGGGCGCTGCCCCGAACTGCTCAAGGACTTCCTCGAAGTGCGCGGCCTCGGCCTGCTGAACATCCGCACGGTGTTCGGCGAAACGGCGTGCCGGCGCAAGATGAAGCTGAAGCTCATCGTGCACCTGCAGCGCCCGCATCCCGGCGTGCCGGAACTCGCGCGCCTGCCGCTCGACGCCCACACGGAGACCATCCTCGGCGTGCCGATCCGCAAGGTCGTGCTGCCGGTGGCGGCGGGCCGCAACCTCGCGGTGCTGCTTGAAGCGGCGGTGCGAGCGACTATCCTTTACTTACGCGGTATCGACAGCATGCAAGAGTTTCTGGATCGCCAGCAAGTCGCCCTTGAAAGCGGCGACGACGGCAGCATGAGCTGAACCCCGATCACCCGTTGCTCAACCCCGCTTGCTCACGAAGGAGAAAAGCATGAAGAAACTGGCCCTCGTCACCCTGGTCTCCCTGTTCGCCGCCAACGTCGCCTTCGCCGCCGACGCCAAGGCACCCGCCCCCGCGGCTGCCGCGGCTGCCCCCGCCGCGCCGGCCAGCGACTGCGAAGCGAAGGCGGTCGGCAAGAACGGCAAGCCCCTGGCCGGCGCCGCCAAGGCAGCCTTCATGAAGAAGTGCGAAGCCCAGGCCGCGAAGCCGGCTGCGGCAGGCAACTGCGAGGAGAAGGCCGTCGGCAAGAACGGCAAGCCGCTCGCGGGCGCCGCGAAAGCCGCGTTCATGAAGAAGTGCGAAGCCGGCAAGTGAGCCGGGGCTGAACCCCAAAAGCCGGCCCGCGGGCCGGCTTTTTCATTCCCTCCGGAATACGGCCGCCGCCCGCCTCACGGCTTGATGTAGGCAAAGCCCTCGCGGGACTGCAGGCGCGCAACCTCGGCCACGCCGGAGGGAACGATCCGGACGTCCGGGAGCAGGCGTTTCGGATCGATGTTCCGGCTGGTCAGCGTGACGTTGCAGACGCGGAAATCCACGCCGGCAAGCATCAGGTCCTCGACCGTCGTTGCGTAGCTGTTGCCGTTCTTGTCCTTGGCGTCCTTGAGCAGGAAATCGATGCCCGCGGCGTGCGCCACGACCACGATCTTCGCGGAAGGATCGGCATCCAGATGGTTGCGGATGTTGCGCAACGCGTTGGAAGCCTGCACCAGGCCTTCATCGAGGTGATAGACGACCTTCACCGGCTGGGTGGCGTCGTCTGCCGCCCAGGCGGGCATCATGGCAGCGAGCGCACCGACGAGTACCACCCACAAAGCCGCCAGTCTTTGCATGATTTCTCCTCCGGTTGGTCTTGCCGCATCTTGCCGCCTGAATCGGCGAAACGAATCGGCTCCGGCCAGGTTCCTTCGGAGGAGAATCCCTTCCCGTGCCCGATGCCGATGGGCTCGCCAACGACTCAGGCCGCGACGGCCCCCTGCGACGCATAAGCCTGCCTGGCAGCCGCAACCGCCGCTCCCGCCTTCAAGGCATAGCCGCTGCTGCCGAGGACCGACTCCAGCGCCGACAGGCACAGCATCACGTTCTCCGGACGAGACGAATAACCCATCAGGCCGAAACGCCAGACCTTGCCGGCGAGCGGGCCGAGGCCGGCGCCGATCTCGAGGTTGTATTCCGTGAGCAGCCGCGTGCGCACCTCGGCGTCGGCGACCCCTTCCGGCACATAGACGGCGTTGAGCTGCGGCAGGCGCGCATCTTCGCGCACGACGAACTTCAATCCCATCGCCTCGAAGCCGGCCTTGAGCGCCAGATGGTTGTTGCGATGGCGCACCCAGGCCTTCTCGAGCCCTTCCTCGGCGAGCATGACGAGCGATTCGTGCAGCGCGAACAGGCTGTTCACCGGCGCCGTGTGATGGTAGGTGCGCTTGGTCGCGCCGCCCCAGTATTCGAGCACCAGGCTCAAGTCCATGAACCAGCTCTGCACCTTCGTCTTGCGCGACTTGATGCGCTCGACGGCGCGCGCGGAGAACGACACCGGCGACAGGCCGGGCGTGCACGACAGGCACTTCTGGCTGCCCGAGTACGTCGCGTCGATGCCCCATTGGTCGAGCAGCACCGGCGTGCCGCCGAGCGAGGTCACCGTGTCGGCGATCACCAGGCAGCCGTGCTGCTTCGCCACCGCGGCGATGGCCGCGGCATCCGACTGCGCGCCGGTCGACGTCTCGGCATGCACGAAGGCGACGATCTTGGCGTCGGGATTCTGCTTGAGCGCGTCCGCGACCTTGTGCGGATCGACCGGCTCGCCCCAGGTGTCTTCCACCACCACGGCGGTGCCGCCCGCGCGCTGCACGTTCTCGATCATGCGTCCGCCGAACACGCCGTTGCGGCAGACGATCACCTTGTCGCCGGGCTCGACGAGGTTGACGAAGCACGTCTCCATGCCGACCGAGCCGGGGCCGGAAACGGCGAAGGTCAGTTCGTTGCTGGTCTGGAACGCGTAGCGCAGCAGGCGCTTTAAGTCGTCCATCAGCGCCACGCAGGCGGGATCGAGGTGGCCGATCACCGGCTGGCCCAAAGCGGCGAGCACGCGCGGATGGATGTCGGAAGGGCCGGGGCCCATGAGCACGCGCTTGGGCGCAGGCAGGGAAGCGATCTTGTCGGGGAGGGCGAAGGTCATGGTGTCTCTTTCGTCAGAGATCGAGGGAAATCGGGGCGGCCGCCGGCACTTCGTCGCCGTCGAACGCGTGATCGCCATCGGGATCGGCGACGCCGGTCGCCTTCACCGCGGCGAAGTCGTGCAGCCTGCGGTCCATCATGTGCGAGGGAACGATGGTCGCCATGCTGCGGAACATCGATTCGACGCGGCCGGGGTAGCGCTTCTCCCAGTCCTGCAGCATCTGCTTGATGTGCTGGCGCTGGAGGTTGGGCTGGCTGCCGCAGAGGTTGCAGGGGATGATCGGGAACTGGCGGAATTCGGCCCAGGCGGCGAGATCCTTCTCGCGGCAGTAGGCCATCGGCCGGATGACCACGTGCTTGCCGTCATCCGACACCAGCTTGGGCGGCATGGTCTTCAGCTTGCTGCCGAAGAACATGTTGAGCAGCAGCGTCTGGAGGATGTCGTCGCGGTGGTGGCCGAGCGCGATCTTGGTCGCCCCGAGTTCGCCGGCGACGCGGTAGAGCACCCCGCGGCGCAGCCGCGCGCACAGACCGCAGGTGGTCTTGCCTTCGGGCACCACGCGCTTGACGATCGAGTAGGTGTCCTGCTCCTCGATGTGGTACTGGATGCCCAGGTTCTTCAGGTAGTTCGGCAGCACCTCGGCGGGAAAGCCCGGCTGCTTCTGGTCGAGGTTCACGGCGACGACGTCGAAGTGGACCGGCGCCTTGTCGCGCAGGAACATCAGCAGGTCGAGCATGGCGAAGGAGTCCTTGCCGCCCGACAGACAAACCATGACCTTGTCGCCTTCCTCGATCAGGTGGTAGTCGGCGATCGCCTGGCCGACCTCGCGGCGCAGGCGCTTGGCCAGCTTGTTGTTCTCGAAAGCGATTTTCTCTGTTTGGCGGGAAGTAACGATCACTTGAAAACGTCCATTTCAATAGTCTTTGCAGCCATCGCCCCTTGACCGATGGCCGCGACCACGCTCGGAAACTTGGGATTGCAGACGTCCCCGGCAGCGTAGATGCCTGGAGAGGATGTCCGCATCATGTCGTCGACAACGATGTACCCGTCGGCATCCGTTTGAACCGGCGCAATCGCACCGTCCTTCAGAAGGCCCGGCAGGAACTCGGTGTTCGGCTCGTATCCGATCAGTACGTGAATCCGGTCGCAAGCAAGGGTCCGAGAGTCGGAACGAACCGAAACGGTTACATGCAGCCCATCGGCCTCTCTCCGTATTGCTCGCAGCCGCGCTTCTTCGATCAGTTCGCAATTCCCCGCATTTTCGCACTCCCGCACGGCCGCGAGCATCGCTGCCTGTGCGCGGGGGCGCGAGCGTATCAGCAGCGTGATTTTGGAGGCGATCCTGGCAAGCCGCTTGGCGTTCTCGAATGCGTTGTCCCCCCCTCCCACGATAAGGACTCGGCGACCGGCCAGAACGTCCAAGTCGGAGAAGGCATAGGGGCCGTGAACCAGGTCCTCCCCTGCCTCGCCCACGCCAGTCACGCCAGGAAGGGCTTCTACGCCGCGCGGGTGCGTTCCGGTCGCGATGATCAGCGCCTTGGCGGCGCATTCGCCTCCGACGCCGTTCCCGTCATTGAACCTGACCAGGAATCCGGTCGGCTGCCGACGAATCGCCAGCACTTCGCTCGAAGCCGCTATTCGAATGCCGAGGCCACCCGCGTGCTTCGCGTATTGATCGGCAAGCTCCGGTCCGGTCCGGCCCGGAATGCCGAGTACCCATTCGTTCGGCAGGAAGTTCAGCCGTTGCATCCCGCCGAGTTCCGCCTGCCGGTCCAGCAGCATCGGCTCAATCCCGAGGTTCTTGAGCCACAGTGCAGCGGAGAGGCCAGCTGGCCCGCCCCCTAGGATGCAAACGTCAACGTTTCGATGCGTCATCGCGGAACAGGACCCAGCCCTCGCTCAGATACGACAGAAGAAAAGCGCTCAAGTCCTGAGCGAAATGCAACCGTTGCCCCGGATCCCAGAGGAAATCCTGGGCCAAGACCTTCCGTGCCACAACCCGCAGATAGCGACGACCGGCCACCTCGACGACAGGCTTGTGCTCGTCGAGCTCATACTTTTCGTGCCTCGCACCCGCCAGCGTCTCGCGCAGCATATCAAGGACAGCCTCTTGCTGCCGGTCCAGACAGGGAACGAACACCACCGCGACGGCTTTGCCGACATTTATGGTCACCGCACATCGCAACAGCGCCGCTTCGGCGCCCTTATGCACCACGACCCGATAACGGGCCGACGCCGACTTGTCGCTATGACTCCAAGTGACTTCGCAACGTGAAAAGCCTGCGGCATCGAAATCGTCCTCCGATCCAGTCGCGGAACGGATCGCGGTCGGGATCCGCTCCGTCAGCAATTGACGCGTTCTGCCCAGGAGAGCGTCTTCGCCTGTTTCGGCAAATGCCACATACCCGACGACCAAAAACGGCAAGAAGGCGGCCGACACGATCTTGGCGCCAAGGTCGAACCAATCGG
>DASVZD010000086.1:0-6594 GCA_036391815.1 Rhodocyclaceae bacterium | reverse complement strand
AGGAAGTAGAGGCTGCCGCCGAGCACCGAGCCCCACACGGCGATCTTCTCGGTCTTCGACGACTGCACGCGCTGGAACACGTCCTGCTGCGGGATCGAGCCGAGCATCATGGTGATCCAGGCGGCGAAGAAGCCGATCATCTCCTTGAGGTCGAGCGCCGGCCAGAACTGGAACTTGCCGTTCTGGGCTGCATGCTCGACCACGGCGCCGACGCCGCCGACCATGCCCGACACCGAGCCGCCGATGTAGAGCATGCCGATGACGATGATGATCATCTGCAGGAAGTCGGTGATCGCCACCGCCCACATGCCGCCGAACAGCGTGTAGACGAGGATGGTGGTCGAGCCGATCCACATGCCGGCGAGCTTGGTGATGGCGCCGCCGGAGACGACGTTGAACACCAGGCCCAGCGCGGTGATCTGCGCGCCGACCCAGCCCAGGTAGGAGATCACGATGGCCAGCGTGGTGAGCACCTCGACGCTGCGGCCGAAGCGCTTCTTGTAGAAGTCGCCGATGGTCAGCAGGTTCATGCGGTAGAGCGGCGCCGCGAAGAACAGGCCGACGAGGATCAGGCACAGCGAGGAGCCGAAGGGATCGGCGACCACGCCGTGCAGGCCTTCCTTGAGGAAGGTGGCGGGAATGCCGAGCACGGTTTCCGAGCCGAACCAGGTGGCGAACACGGTCGCGGTGACCATGTAGAACGGCAGGTGGCGGCCGGCCACGGCGAAGTCCTTGGTGTTGTGGACGCGCGTCGCCGCGTAGAGGCCGATGCCGACCGAGATGACCCAGTAGATGATTACGAACCAGAGCAGCATGGACGAGGCTCCGCCGGGAGCGTTGGAAGGGGCGGATTATACCTAGCGGTGCCGGCTGGAGCGGGTCCGGCCCGGGTCGGGGCCGGACCGAAAACGGCCGCGGCTCAGCCGTAGTCGACCGAGTTGTGCTTCATCGAGACCAGCTTGCCTTGCGAGAGCGACATCAGCAGCACGGCGATCAGTTCGTGCATGATGATGGTGTGATGGTTGCCGGATTCCTGCAGGTACTGGCGCAGCTGGTCGCGCACCTTGGCGACGCCGGTGACGTCGATGATGATGTCGACGGTGTCGCCGAGCCGGACCAGGGTCATGAAGTCCTTGGTGGTGGCGACGCCGCGCTGGCGCGCCAGCTGGATGCCCGGCATGTCGTCGTTCAGGTCGGCGACGCCGACGACCTCGACGAAGTCGGCGGCCAGCAGCTGCTTCAGCAGCGGCGTGCCGGTCTCGCCGGCGCCGATCAGAACGATGCGGATGGATTTCATTTTCTCGTGCCTCGTCTTTTTTGCGGAAGCCGTACTCTATGACAAAAAGCCTATCTTGAGTACGGGTAGCCGGCGGCCTGACGAATCGCCCCGAGGCGTCGCGCGACCGACTCAGGCGCCGGCGACGAGGAACAGCACCAGCGCGCCCATCAGCAGCGCGATGGTCATCAGCCAGTGCTTCTGCCGGGCCTGTTCGGCGCGCAGGGCGGCGAGTTCGGCGAGCAGCTTCGGCGTGTCGTCGCGCTCCAGTGCGCGATGCACGAGGCGCGGCAGCTCGGGCAGCGCGCGCGCCCAGAACGGCGCCTCGCGCCTGGCGTTCTTCAGCAGGCCACGCCAGCCGATCTGGCCCGCCATCCAGCGCTCGAGGAAGGGCTTGGCCGTCTCCCACAGGTCGAGGTCGGGATCGAGCTGGCGGCCGAGGCCTTCGATGTTGAGCAGCGTCTTCTGCAGCAGCACCAGCTGCGGCTGGATCTCGACGTTGAACTGGCGCGAGGTCTGGAACAGGCGCAGCAGCACCTTGCCGAAGGAGATCTCGCGCAGCGGCCGGTCGAAGATCGGCTCGCAGACGGCGCGCACGGCCGCCTCCAGTTCGTCCACGCGCGTGTCGGCCGGCGCCCAGCCCGACTCGATGTGGGCTTCGGCGACGCGCTTGTAGTCGCGCTGGAAGAAGGCGAGGAAGTTGATCGCCAGGTAGCGCTGGTCCACCTCGGACAGCGTGCCGACGATGCCGAAGTCGAGGGCGATGTAGCTGCCGCGCGTGGCGCCGTCGGTGGAGACGAAGATGTTGCCCGGGTGCATGTCGGCGTGGAAGAAGGCGTCGCGGAACACCTGGGTGAAGAAGATCTCGACGCCGGCGCGCGATAGCGCCTTGAGGTTGACGCCGGCTTCCAGCAGCCGCTCCGTCTGGCTGATGGGGATGCCTTTCATGCGCCCCATGACCATCACCGAGGTCGAGCACCAGTCCCAATGGACCTCGGGCACCAGCAGCAGCTTGGAGTCCTTGAAGTTGCGGCGCAGCTGCGAGCAGTTGGCCGCCTCGCGCATGAGGTCGAGTTCGTTGGAAAGATGCTTGTGGAACTCCGCGACCACTTCGCGCGGCTTGAGGCGCCTGCCGTCGGACCACAGCCGCTCGAGCAGGCCGGCGAAGGCGTCGAGCAGGGCGATGTCGTGCTGGATGATCGGCGCGATGCCCGGCCGCAGGATCTTCACCGCCACGTCGCGGCCGTCCGGCAGCGTGGCGAAATGCACCTGCGCGACCGAGGCGGAGGCGACCGGTTCGCGGGCGAAGCTGGCGAAGACCTGGTCGACCGGCTTGCCGAAGACGCGCTCGATCTCGCCGACGGCGAGTTCGGACGGGAAGGGCGGCACCTGGTCCTGGAGCTTCGCCAGTTCCTCGGCGAGGTCGGGCGGCAGCAGGTCGGCGCGCGTGCTGAGCACCTGGCCGAACTTGACGAAGATGGGTCCCAGCGCCTCGAGGAACAGCCGCAGCCGCACGGCGCGCGGGGCGGAAAGGTCGCGCCAGAAGAACAGCGTGCCGGCGACGGGCTTCAACCAGCGCAGCCGCCCCGTCGGCTCGTGCTCGAGGATGAGCTCGTCCAGCCCGTAGGTCAGGGCGACGCGGACGATCTTGGCGAGGCGGAGGATGCGCAAGGTGAAGGCGACATTGGCGAAGACCCGCGAATGTAGCCTAAAACGGCGTGCTCACCAAACGAAGAAGGTCATCACCCAGGCGCCGCCGACGGCCGACAGCGGCACGGCATAGGCGGCGAAGGCGGCTGCCGTGCGTGCCGCGCCGCCGCTCGCGGTCGCGACCAGGCGCAGCCCGAGCCAGCCCGACCAGGCCAGGCCGCCGGTCAGCAGGATGGCGCGGGCGGGGGCGAGCCAGGACAGCGGCACGCCCTCGGCGCGCAAATGGTTGGCGGTCATCATGGAAAGTCCGAGGAACAGCCCGGTGCCGGCGAGCGGGATCGGCGCCATGGCCAGCGTGCGCCAGTCGAGGCGGGCCAGCCTCGCCGCGACGCCGAGGCCGAGGCGGATCAGCCCGCCGAGCGCCAGGGCGACCAGAGCGATGTAGCCGAGGATCAGGGCGCCGTCCAGCCAGGTGAAGACGTCGCCGGTGTCGCGGTAATGCGTGAGCAGCCACCACGGGGCGTTGTCGGACAGCGGCCAGGTGATGTCGGCGCCGATCAGCCATTCGGCGGCCGCCTGCTTGGCGCGGACGAACCAGGGATTCACGGTCCACTGGAAGGCGCCGATGGCGACGCCCAGCACGCCGAAGATCAGCAGGATGGCTTCCGGCGTGGCGGGCGCCCCGGCGGAGAGAATCTCGGAATTCGGTGCGCGCGCCGCGAGTTCGACCGCGTCGCGATGGCCGGCGCAGCGTCCGCAGGCGTGGCATTGCGAGGCGCCGGTCATGTGCTTGACGTCGAGCAGCGGCGGGCAGTCGACGGCGCCGCTCTTGTGCGGATAGGCGTTCCAGCGCTCGCGGTCGACCTTGAAATGCAGCGGGGCCACACGTGCCAGCAACGCGAAGACGCCGGACACCGGGCACAGGTAGCGGCACCAGACGCGCTTGCCCTTGCCGTACAGGTAGCCGACGACGACGGCGGCCACGGTGGAGCCGCCGAGGATCAGCAGGGTCGCCTGCGGATAGTCGTAGACGCTGACGAGTTGTCCATAGACGGTGGTGAGGATGAAGGCGACCACCGGCCAGCCGCTCCAGCGCAGCCATTTCGGGATCGCCCGTCCCTTGCCGTGGCGGCTGGCGAATTCCGTCAACGCGCCCTCGGGACACAGCACGCCACACCAGACGCGGCCCATCAGCATGGTCGACAGGATCACGAACGGCCACCAGACGCCCCAGAACAGATATTGGGCGAGCAGTACCAGGCGATCGTGCCAGGGCGTCGTACAGGGCGGCTTGTCCTGCGCGGCCGAAATGGCGCCGGTGCCGCAGGCCGGATCGAGATAGCTGGCGGCGCCGAAATCGTTGGAGAACAGCCGCGAGTCGGGGTTCGGATGCGGCAGGAAGGCGGGCACGACGACCAGCAGCGCGTAGAAGAGGACGATGAACCACTGGATCGCAAGGATGGCGCGCCGGTGCCGCGCCATCCAGTCGCCGAGGCGGGCGAGGCGCGTGCGCGGTTCGGGCCGTGACGCCAATCGGATGGGAATGACCTGTTCCATCAGCGCGACTCTCTTTCCAGGCGGCCCAGCCGCCACAGCACGAAGGCCCAGTAGCCGAGATAGGCGACCAGCAGGGTCGCGGCCGGCCTGGCGCGGTAGCCGACGAAGTCGGCCAGCAGGCGACCGGCGCCGTGGCTGTCGTCGAGCAGGCGCGAGCTGTCCCAGATCGGATCGCGCAGTGGCGGCAGCCAGTCCATGCCGATCATGCGGTCGACGCCGTTCGCCAGCAGCGCGCCGGCGATCAGCAGCAGCAGGATCTCGCTGACGCGGAAGAACACGCGCATGTTGAGGAAGCGCGCGCCGCGCGCCACCAGCCAGCTGGTGGCCAGCGCCAGGGCGAGCCCGAGCGCAGCCGCGCCCATCATGCGCGCGAGCTGTCCGCCGCCGGCTTCCATGCCGAGGCCGTAGAGGAACACCACGGTCTCGGAGCCCTCGCGCGCGATGGCGAGCGCGGCGACCACGCCGATGCCGGCAGCGCCGGCCGTGCGGGCGGCCTGCGCCTCGAGTTCGCGCTTCATGCTGCGGCCGTGGCGGTGCATCCACAGCACCATCTGCACGATCAGCACGGCGGCGAACAGCAGCATGCAGAGCTGGAAGATGTCGAGCGAGTTGCCGGCGAACTCGCTCTGCACGGCGAAGGTGGCGAAGCCGAGCGCCGCGGCGAGCACGATGCCACCGATGACGCCGAGCCAGAGGCCGCGGCGCAGCGGGGCGGGATCCGGCTGGCGCCCGATCCAGGCCAGCAGCACGCCGATGACGAGCATGGCCTCGAGGCTTTCTCGCCAGACGACGATGAGGGTGTTGAGCATGGCTATTTTGCGATCAGAAGGACTTGGGCGGTGTCGGCGTGGAATTCGTCGACGAACTTGTAGCTGCCGGGGGCAAGCGAGCGGATGACGACGAAGGAGCGGGAGCCGGGCGCCAGCACCTTCTCGACGCGCAGGTCGAGGTTCTCGAACTCGACCGGGGCGCGGCTGTCGTTCTTCAGGTTGAGCTTGAAGCGCTTGCCGGCCGGCACTTCGAGGCGGTCGGGCGAAAGCTTGCCGTCGCGGGCGACGACGTCGAAGGCGGGGGTGTCGTCGGCGGCGGCGAAGCCGGCGAGCAGGGCGAGCGACAGGAGGAGGATGCGCATGTCCGCGGGCCCTCAATAGGTGATCTGCGCGCGCAGCGCGACGATGCGGTAGACGGGTGCCCCGCCGTTGCCGCCCGGGTTGCCGATCAGTTGCAGGCTGGGCGACAGCTCGAACTGCTTGTTGAAGCGCCAGCGGTAATAGATCTCGAGCAGGCGTTCCGAACCGGAGGCCGCGTAGCCGTAGTCGGGGATGCCGTTGTGGTCGGCGTCGAGCGTCGCCGAGGCGGTGCGGAAGTCGTTGGAAGCGTGCAGCAGCCCGCCGCCGAGCCCCAGGGAATCGGCGCCGCGTCCCCAGTCGAAGCCGGCCAACTCGAAGCCCGCCGTCAGCGCGCGGTCGAAGCGCGCGCCGCTGCCGGAGATGTGCTGGCCGTAGCGCGCGAACAGCGTGGTGGCGTCGCCGACCCGCTGGTCGGCCGAGGCGCCCCAGCCCGAGCGCTGCGCCGAACTGCCGTCGAAGCCCGGCGCCTGGCCGTTGCGCCAGTAATAGACGCGGTAGTTGCCGAGCAGGCCGCCGAAGAAGCGCTGCTGCGTCTCGGCCTGGGTGATGATCAGCGGCGAGGAGAAGAAGCGCGTGTAGTTGGAGCCACGGCCTGCGCCGAAGACGCCCAGAGACAGGCGCCAGGGTTCGCTCTTGTCCACCTTGTTCACGTAGGAGACCCGTACGCCGGGCGTGAAGCCGTTGGCGTCGACGCCGATGTCGCCGCCGGCGTCGAGCAGCGGGTTATGCACGAAGGCGGTGTTGAGGAACTGCTTCGTCTCGTCGTTGGCGGCGGCGTTCTGGTCGAAGAACAGGAAGGGGTCCATCTTGCCGAAATTCACTTCCAGAGTTTCCTTCGAGTGCGGCTTGAAGCCGCCGAAAGGCAGCGGGATGGTGGCCTGGTACCAGGCCTGGCCGAGGATCGCGACCGAATCGTCAGGATTGGTCGAGGTTACGCGGAAGGCACTGGCATTGGGCTTGGAGAACGAATAGAGGTCATTG
>DASVZD010000085.1:0-2558 GCA_036391815.1 Rhodocyclaceae bacterium | reverse complement strand
AGACGGAGAAGGAAGCCCTCGAAGCGGGCACCGTTTGGTGGGACGGCGAACTCTTTTCCGGCAAGCCCGATTGGGCCAGGCTGCTCGCCTATCCGGCGCCGAAGCTCACCGCCGAGGAGCAGTCCTTCGTTGACAACGAGTGCGAGGAACTGTGCCGCCTGGCCGACGAGTGGGAGACCACGCAGACCTTCCTCGACCTGTCGCCGGAAGCCTGGCGCTACGTCAAGGACAAGGGCTTCCTCGGCATGATCATCCCGAAGAAGTTCGGCGGCCTCGAGTTCTCCGCCTACGCGCATTCCTGTGTGGTGCAGAAGCTGTCGACGCGCTGTTCCGCCGCGGCGGTGTCCGTCATGGTGCCGAATTCGCTGGGCCCGGCCGAGCTGATCCTCCACTACGGCAGCGACGAGCAGAAGGATCATTACCTGCCGCGCCTCGCCAAGGGCCTGGAGATTCCGGCCTTCGCGCTGACCAGCCCGTGGGCCGGCTCGGACGCCGCCTCGATTCCCGACACCGCGGTGATCTGCAAGGGCCAGTGGCAGGGCCGCGAAGTGGTCGGCATGCGCGTCACCTGGGACAAGCGCTACATCACCCTGGGCCCGGTGTGTACGGTCCTGGGCCTGGCCTTCCGCCTGTTCGACCCGGACAAGCTGCTCGGCGACGTCGAAGATATCGGCATCACCTGCGCGCTGGTGCCCGCCGGCCATCCGGGCGTCAACCTCGGTCGCCGCCACTGGCCGCTCAACGCCGTCTGGCAGAACGGCCCGACCTCGGGCAAGGACGTCTTCATGCCGCTCGACTGGATCATCGGCGGCCCGGCGATGGCCGGCCAGGGCTGGCGCATGCTGATGGAGTGCCTGGCGGCCGGCCGCTCGATCTCGCTGCCGTCGTCGAACACCGGCATGGCGAAGCTCGCGGTGCGCGGCACCGGCGGCTACGCGCGGGTGCGCAGCCAGTTCAAGACGCCGATCGGCAAGTTCGAGGGCATCGAGGAACCGCTGGCGCGGATGGGCGGCAACCTCTACCTGATGGACGCGGCGCGTGTCATGACGGCCGGCGCCGTCGATCTCGGCGAGAAGCCCTCGGTGGTCTCCGCCATCGTCAAGTACCATGTCACCGAGCGCGCCCGCAAGGTGGTCAATGATGCGATGGACGTGCAGGGCGGCAAGGCCATCTGCATGGGGCCGAACAACTTCATCGCCCGTGCCTACCAGCAGATCCCCGTGTCGATCACCGTCGAGGGCGCCAACATCCTGACGCGCAGCCTGATCGTCTTCGGCCAGGGCGCGATCCGCTGCCATCCGTACGTGCTCAAGGAGTTCCTCGCGGTGCGCGAAGCGGACGACGCCAAGGCGCTGCGCGACTTCGACGCCGCGCTGACCGGCCATATCGGCTTCACGGTGTCCAATGCGATCCGCACGCTGGTGATGGGCCTGACCGGCTCGCACTTCGTTTCGGTGCCCGACGACATCGCGCCGGAAACCACGCGCTACTACCAGCAGCTGACGCGCTTCTCGTCGGCCTTCGCCTTCCTCGCCGATATTTCCATGCTGCTGCTCGGCGGTGACCTCAAGCGCAAGGAGAAGCTGTCGGCGCGCCTGGGCGACGTCCTGTCGCTGATGTACCTGTGCTCGGCGACGCTCAAGCGTTACGAGTCGGAAGGCCGCCAGGAAACCGACGCGCCGCTGATGCACTGGGCGATCTGGGATGCCATGTTCGCCGCGCAGAACGCCTTCGAGGGCGTCATCGCGAACTACCCGAACAAGCTGGTCGGCTGGTTCCTGCACCGCTTCATCTTCCCGCTCGGCCGGCCCTATGTGGTGCCGTCCGACCGCCTCGGTCACCAGGTGGCGAAGCTGCTGATCGAACCCTCGGACACCCGCGATCGCCTCACCGCCGGCATGTACGTGCCGCGCAGCGAGGACGACGCCATCGGCGTCATCGAACTGGCGCTGGATGCCACGCTGGCCGCCGAGAAGGTCGAGGCCAAGATCCGCGCCGCCGAGAAGTCCGGCCGCATCGATCGCGCCGCGGCCACCGGCAGCGAGATCCAGTTGGCCCGGCATGCGATGGAGGCGGGCGTCATCACGCGCGACGAGCTGGGTTTGGTGGAAGAGCGCATTCGGTTGCGCGACAAGGTCATCAGGGTCGACGATTTCCCGATGGATTTCGGGCGCGGCGAGATTGCGCAGGCGATGGCGTTGAAGCAGGCGGCTTGAGATGGCGATCTGCCTGGTTCTCGCTGCGTTAGTTCCCGGGCGGGCCGACGGGGTGCCCTGCTGCACTCCGTGTCCCCCGGCGGACAAGGACGATAAGGCGTCCGCCTCCTCCTTTACCTGTGTGCAGCAGGGCACCCCATCGGCCCAGGAACCGTGGCAGCCACTTGCGGCCAACAGCAACGGCGTCAAGCCGCGGGTGGCGGGGGAGTGCCGACGCGCAAGTAAAGGAGGAGGCCCGAGCCTTTGCCTCATTCGGGCCGGGGGACACGGAGCGTCGGCACTCCCCCGTCGCCCTCGGCGGGTCGCCAGCCAGCTACTGCACCGGAACGCGCCCCGTCGCCC
>DASVZD010000084.1:0-1910 GCA_036391815.1 Rhodocyclaceae bacterium | reverse complement strand
GCTCGGCGCCGGCCGGCGAGCCCGTCGCCATCAGGATGACCGGCACCCGGCCGGCGCAATCGGTGATCGCGCGCGCCAGCTCGGCGCCGCGCACCCCCGCCACCACGTCATCGACCAGCGCGACGTCCACGCCGCCCTGGGCCATGCATTCGAGCACCGCATGGGGCGAGGGCGCGACCGCCACCTTCATGCCGAACGAGCGGCAGCGCCGTGCCTGCAGCGACAGGTGCGCCGGGTCCGCGTCGACGATCAGCACGCCGCGGCCGGCCAGCGCCGGCACTTCCGCCGCCACCGGGCTGCCGCGGCCGACCATCACGCTGAAGCGGAACACCGAGCCATGGCCGTATCGGCTTTCCGCCGAGATGCGCCCGGACATCAGCGCCACCAGCCGCTCGCAGATGGCGAGTCCCAGGCCGGTGCCGCCAAAGCGCCGCGTGATGGTCGGGTCGGCCTGCGAGAAGGCCTTGAAGAGACGCTCCAGGCCCTCGGGCTTGATGCCGATGCCGCTGTCCTTGACGTCGAAGCGCAGCTCGATGCGATCGTTCCGTGAATCGCCCGCGCCGACGGAGACATGCACCGATCCCCGGTCGGTGAACTTCACGGCATTGCTCAGCAGGTTGGAGAGCACCTGCCGCAGCCGGGCCGGATCGCCGCGCAGGCCGCGCGGTACCTCATCCCCGATCTCGTAGGTGAGCCTGAGCCCCTTCTCCCAGACCTTCACGGCGACCAGGTCGATGGCGTCCTCGATGACGTCGACCAGGTCGAAGTCGATGTCCTCGAGCGTTACGCGGCCCGCCTGGATCTTGCTGAAGTCGAGGATGTTGTTGGTCACGCCGAGCATGGCGTCCGCCGCCAGCAGCATGGTCTGCGCGTACTCCTCCTGCTCGCGGTTCAGCGCCGTGCCGAGCAGCAGCCGGCTCATGCCGATCAGGGCATTGAGCGGCGTGCGCAGCTCGTGCGTCATGGCGGCCAGGAAGTCCGAGCGCTGCAGGCTTCCCGCCTCCGCCTCGCGCACTGGGTTCGATTCCGGTGGCTCGTTCATGGGCCGCGGCTTCTCAGTGAGGGGAAGGGCTCGCAAATGCCGGCCGGAATCGGGCGGGGTCGGGGGCGGGAGATCGGCCTGACCGGCATGCGTCGTTGTGGTTTTCTATGCCAAATTATATTCAACTGTGCTGGGCGCCGCCTCATCGGCCTCGGCGCGGGACGTCTCGAACAGCTGCTCGAGCGCCAGCACGGGCACCGTGCGCTCGCCGTGCCGGAAGCACGACCTGGCGAAGCCCCGCCAGCTGGCGTCAGGCAGCGGCGCGGCGGCGACGTCGTCGACCTCGACGATGCGCGGGAAGGACACCGCGCGCAATGCGCCGTAGCGGCGGCTCCCGCCGTGGGGATAGGACACCACCACGCAGAAGCGCTGCCAGCCGTCCGGCGGCGTGCCGTTCCAGGCGGCAAGATCGAACACCGGCAGCCGGTGCCCGTACCACTCGGTCAGGGCTTCGCAATGGCCGGGGGCGAAGGGGACGCGCAGGACCTCCGGCCCGTCGAGCACCTCGACCATGTCGGCAAAGGCGATGGCGGCGAAGCGGCCGGCCGCGTACTCAACCAGGATGGCGGGTGCGCTTGGCATGCTCGTGCTCCCACAGCCGCCGGGCGGAGGCGGCAAGTTTGTCGGCGCTGCACAGGAAGGCCGGCTCGCCCCCGGCGCGCGCCAGGGCCAGCAGCGGCGAGCCGGGCGAGGCCATGCAGCCGCGCAGCGGCTCGAGGGTCACGCGCCCCGCCGGGAATACCGCGATCTCGTCGCAGGCGAGGGCGAGTTCGCCCTGGTCGTCACCGAGCACCACCAGCTGCGGCCGCCGCGCATCGGCCAGGGCGCGCAGCGACCCGGCCAGCGGCACCACCGCGACGGCGCGGCC
>DASVZD010000083.1:0-10950 GCA_036391815.1 Rhodocyclaceae bacterium | reverse complement strand
GTGCCCGACCAATATATTAGGGTATTCTTATATACATGAAACCCTTGTCATTTCTTGCTGCCTTCCTGATCGCGCTGCCCGCCTGGGCGGAGCAGACGCTCGTCCTGAAACCTCACGAGGTCGACCTCTCCTACCCGGCCGAAAGCGTGGTCGAAGCGGTCAGGCAGGCCACTGTTGCAGCGCAGGTGGCCGGCCGCATCGTCGACATGCGCGTCGATGCCGGCCAAAGGGTGAAGGCCGGCGAAGTCATGATGCGCATCGACTCGCGCGAGGCGGCCGAGAACGCCGCCGGCGCCCAGGCGCGGCTGGTCCAGGCGGAAGCCGACTACAAGCGCTCGAAGAGCCTGTTCGAGCGCAAGTTCATCAGCGGTGCGGCGCTCGACAAGGCCGAGGCCGAGCTCAAGTCGGCGCGCGCGGCGAGCGGCCAGGCCGGTGCCGGGCTTTCCTACGCGACCGTCACGGCGCCGATCTCCGGCGTCGTCGCCCAGCGCCAGGTCGAACTCGGCGAGATGGCGGCGATGGGCCGCCCGCTGGTCACGGTGTTCGACCCGAAGAGCCTGCGCGTCATCGCCAGCGTCCCGCAATCCAAGCTCGCCGAGCTGCGCCATGCCGCGAAAGCACGCGTCGAGTTCGTCGAGACCGGCAAGTGGATCGACGCCCAGCGCGTCGAGTTCATGCCCTCGCTCGATGCCCGCAGCCATACCGTCACGGCCCGCGTCTATCTGCCCGAGAATGCCGAGGGTGTGGAGCCGGGCATGGCGGCGCGCGTGCACTTCGTCGGCGGACGCTCGCTGAAGCTGACGGTGCCGACGGCGGCCGTGGTCCGCCGCGGCGAAATCTACGCCGTCTATGTGATCGATGGCCAGGGAACCGCGCACCTGCGCCAGGTGCGGGTCGGCGAGGCGGTCGCCGACGGCCAGCTGGAAATCATGGCGGGCCTCGCGGCCGGCGACAAGGTGAGCCTGGAACCGGTCAAGACCGGCATCGAACTCAAGCAGGCCGGCAGGTAATCATGGGCATTTCCGGCCGCATCGCAGGCTACTTCCTGCGCAATACCCTGACGCCGCTGATCGCGCTGATCGCGCTGCTGCTCGGCATCTTCGCCACGCTGATGACGCCGCGCGAGGAGGAGCCGCAGATCAACGTGACCATGGCGAACGTCTTCGTGCCCTTCCCGGGCGCCAGCCCCCGCGACGTCGAGAACCTGGTGGCGCGGCCGGCGGAGCAGGTGCTGGCGCGCATCTCGGGCATCGACCACGTCTATTCGGTGTCGCGGCCGGGCATGGCGATCATCACCGTCCAGTACAAGGTCGGCGAGGATCCGATCCAGGCGCTGGTGCGGCTCTACGACACCATCAACGCCAACAAGGACTACCTGTCGCCCACCCTCGGTGTCGGCGAGCCGATCGTCAAGCCGAAGGGCATCGACGACGTGCCGATCGTCACCCTGACCTTCTACGCCACCGACCCCAACAAGTCGGCCTACGAGATGCAGCAGGTGTCGCGCGCCGCCGAGATCGAGTTCAAGCGCATCCCCGGCACGCGCGACGTGACGACCATCGGCGGCCCCGGCCACGTCATCCGCGTCAGCATGGACGCCGACCGCATGAACGCCTACGGGATCACCGCGCAGGACCTCAAGGCCGCCCTGCAGCTCTCCAACGCCTCGCAGCCGGCCGGCAGCCTGGTCGCCGACAACCGCGAAGTGCTGGTGCAGACCGGCACCTACATCGAGTCGGCGGCCGACGTGAAGCGGCTGGTGGTGGGCGTCTACGCCGGCAAGCCGGTGTTCATGTCGGACGTCGCGCGCATCGACGACGGCCCCGACCAGCCGAGCCGCTACGTCTGGCACGGCGACGGCAAGCTCGAGTACCCCGCCGTCACGCTGGCGGTGTCGAAGAAGCCGGGCGTGAACGCGGCCGACGTCGCCGAAGCCGTGATGGCGCGGGCGGAGTCGCTGCGCGGCACGGTGATCCCCGACGGCGTCGGCTTCACCGTCACGCGCAACTACGGCGCCACCGCCACCGAGAAGGCGCAGAAGCTGATCGGGAAGCTGGTGTTCGCCACCACCTTCGTGGTGCTGCTGGTGCTGTTCGCGCTGGGCCGCCGCGAGGCGGTGATCGTCGGCAGCGCGGTGACGCTGACGCTGGCGGCCACGCTGTTCGCCTCCTGGGCCTGGGGCTTCACGCTCAACCGGGTGTCGCTGTTCGCGCTGATCTTCTCCATCGGCATCCTGGTCGACGACGCCATCGTCGTGGTCGAGAACATCCATCGCTGGCAGAACCTGCACCCGGGCAAGCCGCTCGCCGAGATCATCCCGCTCGCCGTCGACGAGGTCGGCGGGCCGACCATCCTTGCCACCTTCACGGTGATCGCCGCGCTGCTGCCGATGGCCTTCGTCACCGGCCTGATGGGCCCGTACATGAGCCCGATCCCGATCAACGCCTCGATGGGCATGTTCATCTCGCTGGCGATCGCCTTCGTCGTCACGCCCTGGCTGGCGCTCAAGCTGATCAAGGGCGGCCATCACCCGGCCGGCGAGGACCGCACGGCGCGGCGCCTCGACGCGCTGGCGCGGCGCGTGATCTCGCCCTTCCTCGACGAGGCCACCGGCGCCGCGGCGCGGCGCAAGCTGTGGATCGGCATCGGCCTCGCCATCGTCTTCTCGGTCGGCCTGGGCGTGGTCAAGCTGGTCGTCCTCAAGATGCTGCCGTTCGACAACAAGAGCGAGTTCCAAGTGGTGCTCGACATGCCGGTCGGCACGCCGCTCGAAGATACCGCGCGGGTGCTGCGCGACATGTCGGCCGAGATCGCCAGGATTCCCGAGGTGCAGGATTACCAGGCCTATGCCGGCACCTCGGCGCCGATCAACTTCAACGGCCTGGTGCGCCAGTACTACCTGCGCACCAACCCGGAGATGGGCGATATCCAGGTCAACCTGGTCGACAAGCACCATCGCGACCGCAAGAGCCACGAGATCGCCGTCTCGGTGCGCGACAAGCTGATGGCGATCGCGCGGGCCGCCGGCGGCAACGCCAAGGTGGTGGAGGTGCCGCCGGGACCGCCGGTGCTCTCGCCGATCGTCGCCGAGATCTATGGCCCGGACTACGCCGGCCAGATCGCGGTGGCCAAGCGGGTGCGCGCCGCCTTCGAGGGCACCGCCGACATCCTCGGCGTCGACGACACCGTGGACGCCGACTCCCCCAAGCTGCTGCTGCGCGTGTCGCAGAGCAAGGCGGCGCAGCTCGGCGTGTCCCAGCAGGACGTGGTCGAGACGGTGCGGCTCGGCCTGTCCGGCGAGGACGTCACGCCGGTGCACGAGGGCGATTCGAAGTACGAGATCCCGGTGCGCGTCACGCTGCCGGCCGAGCGCCAGGATTCCATCGACCAACTGCTCAAGCTCAAGGTGCGCGCGCGCGACGGCAGCCTGGTGCCCGTCTCCGAAGTCGTCGAGACGCGCCGCACTACGCGCGACAAGGTCGTCTATCACAAGGACCTGCTGCCGGTCGTCTATGTGACCGGCGACATGGGCGGCAAGCTCGACTCGCCGTTGTACGGGATGTTCGACATCCGCGGCAAGCTGGCCGGCATCGACCTGCCGCAGGGCGGCAAGCTCGCCGAATACTTCATCCACCAACCGCGCGATCCCTACGCCGGCTACGCGCTCAAGTGGGACGGCGAGTGGCAGGTCACCTACGAGACCTTCCGCGACATGGGCGCCGCCTACGCGGTCGGACTGATACTGATCTACCTGCTGATCGTCGCACAGTTCAGGAGCTACCTGGTGCCGCTGATCATCATGGCGCCGATCCCCCTCACCATCATCGGCGTGATGCCGGGACACGCGCTGTTCGGCGCGCAATTCACGGCCACCTCGATGATCGGCATGATCGCGCTGGCCGGCATCATCGTGCGCAACTCCATCCTGCTGGTCGACTTCATCAACGAGCAGGTCGGCCGGGGCGTCGATTTCGCCGAGGCCGTGGTCCAGGCCGCGGCGATCCGCGCCAAGCCGATCGCGCTGACGGGGCTGGCCGCCATGCTCGGCGCCCTGTTCATCCTCGACGACCCGATCTTCTCGGGGCTGGCGCTGTCGCTGATCTTCGGCATCCTGGTGTCGACGCTGCTCACCCTGGTGGTGATCCCGGTGCTCTATTTCGCGGCCATGCGCCGCCGGCTGCCGGCCGCCTGACGCCCCACCCTTGCCGGAGCGCCGGATTGCCGGATAATGCGGAAAACTCCGAGTCGCCCCCATGTCGCTGGATCTCATCCGCCGTTCCGGCTGGCGCGCCGTCGCCGCCGTGGTCGTCGCCGGCCTGGCCATCTCGGCGGCAGCCGCCTACTGGGTGGCGGCCGGCGAGGATGCCGAGGCGGTGGCCGCCTTCGACAGCAGCGCGGACCTGTTCATCTCTCGGGTCCAGGCGCGCCTGCGCGGGACGCTGCAGTTCCTGCATTCCGTCGCCGCCCTCGGCCGGCTGGTCGGACATCCTGACAAGCAGACCCTCGCCGCCTACGCCGGCGAACTGGATATCCGCTTCCAGTATCCGGGCGTCGTCGCGCTCGGCCTGATCGAGGCTGCGCCCCGGGAAGATCGCTGGCCGGTCAGCTTCGTCCAGCTCACCGGCCCGCTGGGCGCACTGGGCCCGAGCTACGATGCCGCGTCGCAACCCGGCTTCCGCGCCCTGCTCGACCAGGCGCGCGACAGCGGCGAGATCGCCGCCGCCAGCCAGGCCGGCGCCTGGTTCGGCGGCGCACCGGGCATCGTCATGGTGCACCCGATCTACCGGCGCGGCGCCCAGCCGCGCAGCGCCGAGGACCGGCGCCAGGCCATCGCCGCCTTCGCCTTCGTGGTGGTCGACGCCGGGGTCATGATGGGCGACGTCGTCGCGCAATTGCCCGAAGGCGTCGCGGCGCGCCTGCTGGCCGACCTTTCCCGCCACGGCGGCGAGCGCGAGCTCTACGACTCGCAGCCGCAGGCCGTCCGCCTCGACGGCGCGCGGCGGGAAGTGGAATCGGTGGGCGGCGAATTCCTGCAGATGGAGGTGGCCCGCACCCCGCAATACGCGGCGCTGACGCCGCGCGACCGCTCCGCCCTGGTGCTCGGTCTGGGCCTGCTGACCACCGCGCTGACCGCCTTGCTGGTGTGGCAGTTCGCCGGGCGCAGCGCCTGGGCCGAGGCGCGGGCGCGCGACATGGCGGCCGCCCTCAAGACCAGCGAATCGCGCCATGCCGAGGCGCTCGAGACCACCACCGACGGCCTCTGGGAGCGCGACCTGGAGCACGGCGCCGTCAGCGTCTCGCCGCGCTTCGAGAACCTGCTCGGGCATCCGGCGGGAACCTTCGCGCGGGAGGGCTTCGACCCGCTCGACTTCGTGCACCCGGCCGACCGCTTCCGCCTGCGCGAGACGACCAAGGAACAGTTGTCGCGCGACGAGTCGTATACCGTCGAGGTCCGCATGCGCCACGCCGACGGGCACTACCTGTGGGTGCGCATGTACGGGCGGCCGATGCGCGACGATGGCGGCCGGGTGGTCCGGCTGGTCGGCTCCATCACCGACATCTCGGCCCTCCGCCTCGCGCTCGGTCGCTTCCGCGACTACACCGAGCTGGCGACCGACTGGTTCTGGGAGCAGGACGAGGGCTTCCGCTTCACCAGCTTCTCGGAGAGCACCGGCAGCCATACCGGCCTCGACACCCCGAGCCTGATCGGCAAGACGCGCTGGGACCTGCCGATCGACCTCTCCGCCGAGGAGATGGCGGCGCACCGGGCCTGCGTCGAAGCGCACCAGCCGTTCCGCGACTTCGAGTACCGCATCGCCGTTTCGCCGCAGGAGTGGCGCTGGTTCAGCGTGACCGGCAAGCCGCTCTACGACGACGCCGGCCGCTTCGTCGGCTACCGCGGCACCAGCCGCGACATCACCGCGCAGAAGCGGCTGGAGGCGGAACTGCGCGGCCATCGCGACAACCTCAAGGCGCTGGTCGAGGCGCAGACGGCCGACCTGGTGAAGGCCAAGGAAGCGGCCGAGCAGGCCAGCTTCAGCAAGTCCGAATTCCTCGCCAACATGTCGCACGAGCTGCGCACGCCCATGCACGGCATCCTCTCCTTCGCCCAGCTCGGCTACACCAAGGCGCTGTCGGCGCCGGCGGAGAAGCTGCGCGATTACTTCGATCGCATCGTCAAGAGCGGCGAACGCCTGCTCGACCTGGTGAACAACCTGCTCGACCTCTCGAAGCTCGAAGCGGGCAAGATGCCGATCGAGGCGGGCAGCGTCGACCTCGCCGGCCTCGCCCGCGAGGTGGCGCGCGACTACGAGGCGCTGGTCGAATCGCGCCGCCAGCGGCTCGAGATCGCTGCTTCCGACTGCGATACCGTCGTCTGCGGCGACGCCACCCGGCTGTGCCAGATCGTGCGCAACCTGGTGTCGAACGCCATCAAGTTCACCCCGGAGGGCGGCAGCATCCGCATCGAGTTCGCGCCCGACGAGCTTCCCACGGGCCGCCGCGCCGAGGACCATGGCCTGGTGGCCGCCCTGCGCATGACGGTCGCCGACGACGGCATCGGCATCCCGGAGGCCGAGATCGGGAACGTGTTCGACAAGTTCTTCCAGAGCAGCAAGACGCGCACCGGCGCCGGCGGAACCGGCCTGGGCCTGGCGATTTGTGAGGAGATTGTGCGAAATCACCGCGGTACAATCCGTGCCCGCAACCGCCATCCCGGCGGTGCCGCCTTCGACGTCGTCCTTCCCAGGGGTAATCCAGCATGAATCCCAGCGCCCGCGGTCACCACCTGCCGGCGGACCGCTGGCAGGTGCTCGCCGTCGACGACGAGCCGCTGAACCTCGAGATCATCCGCGAGTACCTCGACGATCCCGGCATCGACGTCGACCTGGCGCCCAACGCAGAGCGCGCCTGGCAGTGGCTCGATGCGGGCAAGAAGCGCTACAGCCTGGCCATCGTCGACCGCATGATGCCGGGCATGAACGGCATCGAGCTGCTGCGGCGCATGAAGGCGGACCGGCGCTTCCGCCATATCCCGGTGATCCTCCAGACCGCTGCGGTCTCGCCCGATGAAGTGCGCGAAGGCATCGAGGCGGGTGCCTACTACTACCTGACCAAGCCCTACCAGCCCGCCGCCCTCACGGCGATCGTGCGCGCCGCGCTGGCCGACATCGCCGACCAGGCGGCCACCGCCCACCGCGCCGCCGAGCGCACCGAGGCGCTGGCCCTGCTCGACGTCGCCGAGTTCCGCTTCGCCACGCTGGCGGACGTCAGCCGCGTCGCCGGCGTGCTGGCCTCGCTGTGCCCCGATCCCGACGCCGCCTCGGTGGGCCTCACCGAACTCATGATCAACGCCATCGAGCACGGCAACCTCGGCATCAGCTACACCGAGAAGTCCCGCCTCAAGCTCGAGGACATCTGGGAATCCGAAATCCAGCGCCGCCAGGAACTGCCCGAGCACCGCCACAAGCGGGCGCGCGTCTCGATGCGCCGCGACGCCGGGGAGATCGTGTTCGTCATCACCGACGAGGGCGCCGGCTTCGACGCCGGGCGCTACCTCGACTTCGAGCCCGAACGCGCCTGCGACCTCAACGGGCGCGGCATCGCGATGGCGCGGCACATCAGCTTCCGGCGCGTCGAGTACCGCGGCTGCGGCAACCAGGTGATCGCCGCCATCCCGCTGGGCGAATAGCGCCGCCATGGAAACCGCCGCGCCGGCACCGCCGCCCCGGGCTCCGCTCCCCGACAGCCCCACCCTCAAGGTGCTGGTCGTCGACGACACCGCCACCAACCGGCAGATCCTGCGCGTCTTCCTGGCCAAGCTCGGCTACCAGGTGCAGCTGGCCGAGGACGGCGCCGAGGCGGTCGAGCGCTTCACCGCGTGGAACCCGGACATCGTGCTGATGGACGTCATGATGCCAGTGATGGACGGCTACGAGGCCGCCCGCATCATCAAGAAGATGTGCGGCGAGCGCTGGGTGCCGATCGTCTTCGTCTCGGCCCTCGACAAGGAGGAAAACCTGGTGATGGGCCTCGATGCGGGCGGCGACGACTATCTGCACAAGCCGGTCAGCTTCGTCGTGCTGCACGCCAAGCTGCGCTCGCTGGAACGCTCGATCCAGACCCAGCGGGCGCTGGAGGAAAGCCGCCGGCGCCTGCGCGAGACCGCCGAGCGCCTGCAGCGCTACCACGACGCCCAGGAGGAGGAGAACGCGCTGGCCCAGCACATCATCGAGCGCCAGATGAGCCGCCCGGGGCTGGCCGATGCCGCCGTGCAGCACTGGCTGGCGCCGGCGGCGAACTTCAGCGGCGACGTCATCGCCGCGGCGCGCTCGCCCGACGGCTCGCTCTACGTGCTGCTCGCCGACGCCACCGGCCACGGGCTGGCGGCCGCCATCAGCGTGCTGCCCGTGCTGACCATGTTCTACGACTTCGTCGAGCGCGGCTATCCGCTCGACTACATCGCCGCGGAACTCAACCGCCAGCTGTGCTCGACCGTGCCGTCGGGGCGCTTCGTCGCCGCCAGCCTGCTGTGGCTCAACGAGGAGACGCGGCGCGCGCACCTGTGGCAGGGCGGCATGCCGCCGATCCTGCTGCTCGACGCGCAAGGCGGCGCCAAGGCCTGCTTCATGTCGCAGCAGCTGCCGCTCGGCATCCTCGATTTCGACGAGGAGGCGGCGGCGATCGCCGACATCGAGCTCGAGCCCGGCGAACAGTTCGTGCTGTTCAGCGACGGCCTGATCGAGGCGGCCGATGCCGCGGGCTCGCAGTTCGGGCTGGAGCGCCTGCGCGAGGTGCTCACCAAGGCGCCGGCCAGCCGGCGCATCGAAGCCGTGCGCACCGCCCTGTATGCCCACACCGGCATCGGCCCGCTGCACGACGACGTCTCGCTGCTGCTGGTCGGCGGCGCCTGAAGGGGCTGTCCGCCCCCGCTATAATCCCCATTTTGAGGGAGGCCATCATGACAACCATATCCGATCCGAAGCGCTTCGAGCGCGCCATCGCGCTGTTCGACGCCGCCAATGCCGAAGACCCCAACAAGGAGGTCGCCGACGGCAAGGAATGGCCCAAGGAACTGCTCTACGCCCAGCGCATGACCGAGATGCTCGGCCGTTTCGCCCCCGATGCCTCGGAAGCCGTCCAGCTGGCCTGCCGCGCCCAGCACATCCAGCGCTGGAAGACGCCGCGCAGCGACTACCCGATGACCCGCGAGGGCTACCAGGCCTGGCGCACCGGGCTCTACAAGTTCCACGCCGACACCGCCGGCAGGCTGATGGCCGAGGCCGGCTACGACCCCGAGACCATCGACCGCGTCAAGACCATCGTCGGCAAGCGCCAGCTCAAGGTCAATCCCGAGACGCAGCTGATGGAGGACGTGGTGGACCTGGTCTTCATCGAGCACTACATGCTCGCCTTCGCCGGCACCAAGCCGGACTATACGGAGGAGAAGTGGCTCGATATCATTCGCAAGACCTGGAAGAAGATGTCCGACGCCGGCCACGCGTTTGCCGTGTCGGGCAAGATCAAGCTGCCGGAGCCGCTGGTCCCGCTGATCCTCAAGGCGGTGCAGGGCGCGTAACCGGGAGCCGGCCCGCAACACGCGCCGGCGATTGAAGGAGCGCAGCATGGAGATCGGTTTCATCGGCCTGGGCCTCATGGGGCGGCCGCTGGCGCTGCACCTGGCGCAGGCCGGCCATGCGCTGCACCTCTGGGCCAGGCGGCCCGCCACGCTGGAACCCTTCAAGGACGCCGCTGCCACCTGCCATGCCAGCCCGGCGGCAGTCGCCTCCCACGCCGAGGTGGTGTTCACCATGGTGGCCGACGCCCCCGACGTGGAAGTGGTCTGCTGCGGCACCGACGGCATCGAGGTGGGCGCCCGCCCGGGCCTGATCGTCGTCGACATGTCGACCATCGCGCCGGCGGCGGCGCAGCGCATCGGCGCGCGGCTGGCGCAGCGCGGCATCGAGTTCCTCGACGCGCCGGTCTCCGGCGGCGAAGTCGGCGCCATCAACGCCAGCCTCACCATCATGGTGGGCGGCAAGCCCGAAGTGTTCGCGCGCGTGAAGCCGCTGTTCGACAAGATGGGCAAGTCGGTCACGCTGGTCGGCGGCAGCGGCGCCGGGCAGGTCGCCAAGGCCTGCAACCAGATCCTGGTCAGCGTCACCGTCACCGCGGTGGCCGAGGCGATGAATTTCGCGGCCAAGAGCGGCGCCGATCCCGCCAAGGTGCGCGAGGCGCTGCTGGGCGGCTTCGCCTACAGCCGCATCCTCGAGCTCCACGGGCAGCGCATGCTGGACCGCAACTTCAAGCCGGGCTTCAAGTCGTGGATGCAGCAGAAGGACCTGCGCATCGTGATGGAGGAGGCCCATCGCCTCGGCATGGCGCTGCCGTCGGCCGCCGCCGTGGCGCAGATGTTCAACGCCATGGTGGGTTCGGGCTTCGGCGAGGACGACACCTCGGGCGTGCTCAAGCTGATCGAGAAGATGAGCGGGGCTTGATGAGGGCTGCCGAGGAACCGGTCAAGGCAACGGCGACCCCGTTCTCGGGCAAGACGACGGCGCAGGCGCTCGTCGAGCTGCAGGCGATCCTGGAGAACGCCACCGTCGGCATCCTGTTCTCCCGCAACCGCAAGCTGGTCCAAGCCAATTCCCTGTGCGCCGAGATGTTCGGCTATGCGCTCGACGAGTTCATCGGGCTGCCCGGCCTCGACCTCTACGAATCCGCGCAGCAGTACGAGGCGGTGGGCCGCGCGGCCAGCCCGGTGCTGTCGGCCGGCAAGCCGTACCAGGCCGAGATCCAGATGCGGCGCAGGGACGGCTCGCTGTTCTGGTGCCGCTTCTCGGCCAAGGCCGTCGATCCGCACACCAACCACGCCGGCACCATCTGGATCATGGAGGACGTCACCGAGGACCGCATGATGCGGGAAGCCCTCGAGCAGTCCACCGCGGAACT
>DASVZD010000082.1:0-1977 GCA_036391815.1 Rhodocyclaceae bacterium | reverse complement strand
CAGGCGCAGCCGCCATGCGCGATCAGTGGCCTCGAGCGCCTCTACGAGCACCTGCTGCCCGTCTGGTCGCGCCAGATCGAACTGGTGCGCAGCCACACCGAAGCCTCGGCGCAGGACCTGGTGGCGCGCTTCGCTGGCCTGGTGCAGCGCCTGGAGGCGACGCTGGCCGCGTCGGGCGCGGGCCTCGGGACCGAGGGCGGCGGCATGGTCGGCCTGCTGGGGGAGAGCGAAGCCGAGCTGAAGGGCATCCTGGCGTCGCTGCGCTCCGCCTTCGAGGTCAAGGAGAACCTGCTGCGCGAGGTGTCCGCGCTGTCGCGCTTCACCGGCGAGCTGAAGAAGATGGCCGAGGAGGTCGGCGAGGTCGCCAAGCAGACCAACCTGCTGGCGCTCAACGCCGCCATCGAGGCGGCCCGCGCGGGCGACGTCGGGCGCGGCTTCGCCGTCGTCGCCGACGAGGTGCGCAAGCTCTCCGCGCTGTCGGCCGACACCGGCCGCAAGATGAGCGAGACCGTGGAGACGGTCAACGCCGCGATCGCCGCGACGCTCGACATCTCGCGCGAGTACGCGCGGCAGGACGACGACGTCGTCGGCGGCTCCGAGCGCGTCATCGGCCACGTCATGTCGAGATTCCACGGCGCCACCAGCGAGCTGTCGCAGGCAGCCGACGTGCTGCGTCGGGAAGGCGCGGCGGTGCGCGACGAGATCGGCGAGGTGCTGGTGACGCTGCAGTTCCCCGACCGCGTCAACCAGATCCTCGGCCATGTGCGGGCCGACGTGGACAAGCTGGAAGACCGCCTGCGCCGCTTCCAGGCCGACGCCGCAGGCGGCCGCCTGCCCGGGCCGATCGACGCCGCAGCCTGGCTCGACGAGCTGGCCGAGACCTACACGACCGCCGAGCAGCACCTCGCCCACGCCGGCCGGCCGGCCGCGGTGGCGACCGGCAAATCGGACATCACTTTCTTCTAGGAGGCAGCATGGCCAAGACCATCATGATCGTCGACGACTCCGCCTCGCTGCGGCAGGTCGTGCGCATCGCGCTCACCGGCGCGGGCTACCAGGTCGTCGAGGCCAGCGACGGCGCCGACGCCCTCGCCAAACTCGACGGCCGCAAGCTGCACCTGATCATCAGCGACGTGAACATGCCCAACCTCGACGGCATCGGCTTCGTGCGCGAGGCCAGGAAGAAGCCCGACTACCGCTTCACGCCGATCGTCATGCTGACCACCGAGGGGCAGGAAGAGAAGAAGCGCGAAGGCCAGGCGGCAGGCGCCAAGGCCTGGATCGTGAAGCCGTTCCAGCCGCAACAGATGCTCGACGCGGTCGGCAGGCTGGTGCTGCCATGAGCGGCCGCCTCGCCATCGACGGCGAACTGACGATCCAGACGGCGTCGGCCCGGCACGCCGAGCTGCTGGCGGCGCTCGGCAGCAGCGACCAGCTGGATATCGACCTGGCGGGCGTGGTCGAGGTTGATTCGGCCGGACTGCAGTTGCTGCTGGCGGCGCGCAAGTCGGCCCTGGCGGCCGGCAAGGAGCTGCGCCTGGTGAATGCCAGCCTGACGGTCCTCGAGGCGCTGGAATTCCTGGCGCTGGCGAATCAACTGCCGATGGAGCGCGCGCCATGAACCTCGACGACGCCCTGCAGACCTTCATCGTCGAAAGCGGCGACCTGCTGCAGCAGATGGAGGACGCGCTGCTCGCCGTCGAGCGCCAGTCCGACCGGTCGGACGCGGTGGCGGCGATCTTCCGCGCCGCCCACACCATCAAGGGATCGGCCGGATTGTTCGCGCTCGACGGCATCGTCGCCTTCACCCACATCGTCGAAAGCCTGCTCGACCGCGTGCGCAGCGGCGAGGTGGCCATCTCGGCGGAGCTGGTGGCGCTGCTGCTCGAGGCCTGCGACCACATCCGCGGCCTGGTCGGCGAGGTCGCGGGGAGCGCGCCGGATGCCGCGGCCGCGGCGCGCGGGGGCGAACTGGCG
>DASVZD010000081.1:0-18567 GCA_036391815.1 Rhodocyclaceae bacterium | reverse complement strand
AGCGCCTGATGGGCTATGGAAAGTTCAAAGAGCAGGTTCACTGATCCCGTTTCCGAGGCGATCGAGGCGTCGCTCGATCGCTTCGTCTTCCCAGGCCAGGCCATTGTCGTCGGATTGTCGGGCGGCCTCGACTCGACCGTGCTGCTCCACGCGCTGTGCGAACCGGCGGGCCGTCGCGGCCTGAGGCTGAGCTCGCTGCATATTCACCATGCGCTGAGTCCCAATGCCGATCGTTGGGCCGACCATTGCCGGGCGCTGACCGCCGCTTGGGAGGTGCCATTCTCGGTCGTGCGGGTCGAAGTCGAACGGGGATCGGCGGACGGCCTGGAGGCCGCTGCGCGCCGAGCACGGCATGCGGCATTCGCAGGAGCCGACGCCGAATGGGTCGCTCTCGCCCATCATGGCGACGACCAGGCCGAGACCCTGATCTTCAACTTGCTCCGCGGGACCGGGCTGGCAGGAGCCGCGGGCATGGCGGAACTCAACGGAAAGCTGTTGCGACCGCTGCTCAGCGTGCCCCGGGAAGAACTGCGTCGCTACGCCGAACGGCACCAGGTGCACTGGATCGAGGACGAGAGCAACGACGACACGCGGTTCTCGCGCAACCACGTTCGGCACGAGGTCCTCGCCGGCCTGGAGCGGCGTTTCCCGGGGAGCAAGAGCAACCTGGGCGCCGCGGCGCGCCGCTTTCGTGAAGCGCTCGATCTCCTCGACGACCTCGCGGTGCTGGATCTCGGTGGACTGGCGGACTTCCCGGTGCCCGTGGGCGCCTTCGCCAAGCTGGCGGAACCGAGGGCGCGCAACGCTTTGCGCTACCTGCTGCAAAAAAACCGGATCGGCATCCCGAGCGAGGAACGCCTGCGGGAGCTGTTGCGGCAGTTGATCGAGGCGGCGGCTGATCGGCACCCCGAGGCGACGTTCGGCCGCTGGCGAATCTTCAGGAGGGCGGGACTCGTGTGCGCCGAATGCCTTCAGGACGGCGCCTGATCGGCCTTGGGAGCCAACTGGGCAAGGATCTGCGCGAGATCGACCGCGGAACGGACACCCATCTTTTCGAAGACGCGCGACCGGTGGACCTCGACGGTACGCATGGCGATATTCAGTTCGTCCGCGATCACCTTATTGAACTTGCCGGCCAGGACCCGCTCCATCACCTCGCGCTCGCGGACGGTCAGCGACGCGAGGCGCGCCTCGATGCCAGCCGCGCTGGCGGCGGCCGAACTCAGCTCCTCGTCGGCGCGCAGCGCCGCGATGACCCGATCGGCGAGCTCATTGTCGTTGAAGGGCTTCTCGATGAAGTCGAAGGCCCCCTTCTTGATCGCGTCCACGGCCTGGGGGACATCGCCATGGCCGGTGAGGAAGATCGCCGGCATGCGGCAGCCCTGGGCACGCACCCGGGCGAACAACTCCGGCCCGCTCATCGCGTCCATCCGGATGTCGAGGACCAGGCAGCCGCGCATGCCCGGATGGTAGTCGGCCAGGAAGGCCTCGGCGGAATTCCAGCTGCGCGAGGCGACGCCGCGCGAACGCAGCAGCCAGCCGAGGGCATCCCGGATCGCGTCGTCGTCGTCAACCAGGTGAGCAACGCTCATGGAGAGCCCTTGGGAACTGGATATGAAAGATGCTACCACCGCCGGCGCGGGCCTCGAACCACAGGCGGCCCTGGTGGGCCTCCACCACCGAGCGGCAGATATTGAGGCCGATGCCCATGCCCTCCGGCTTGGTGGTGAAGAACGGCTCGAACAGCCGGGCCGCGGCCTCCGGCTGAATGCCGCAGCCGTGATCCGCGACTTCGATGCGGATGCTGGCGCTGTCTGCTTGCGCCAGCAGGTGCAGTACGCGGCGCTCGGGCTCGGTGGCCGTCATGGCCTCGATGCCGTTGCGCACCAGGTTGAGCAGCGTCTGGACGATGAGAACGCGATCGCCGCGAATCGGCGGCAGCGCGTCCAGTTCGACGCCGATGCGGACCCCCGCCCGCCGCGCATCGGGCTCGGCCAGGCTCACCACCTCCTCGATGGCAGCGCCCAGGTCGAAGTCCTCCGACCTGCGTTCGGAGCGCCGGACGAACTCGTAGATCCGATGGATGATGCGGCCGGCCCGCTGCGCCTGGGTGGCGCTCTTCTGCAGGGCGTTCCTCAATTCGGCGGGCTGCGCCGTACCGGCGTCGATCATGTTGAGGCAGCCGGTGTTGTAGCTGGCGATGGCAGCCAGCGGCTGATTGAGCTCGTGCGCCAGGCTGGACGCCATCTCGCCCATGGCGACGAGGCGGGCGCTCGCCTGCAGGCGTTCCTGCTGCTGGCGCGCCAGCTCCTCGGCGTGCTTGCGCTCCGTCACGTCGATCAGCGAGCCCATCCAGCCGGTCTGCCTGCCGTCGGCATCGATGAGCGGCGCCTCGTGGATCAGGACATCGAAGATCTCGCCGTTGCGCCGCTTGAACTTGAGCTCGAAGACCTCATCGGGTCCCTCGCCGGCCAGGATCCTGTCGTGCAGCTCGCGCGTCTCGTCGAAGTATTCGTCGGTCCAGTACGGCATCGGCGGCGAACGGCCGATCAGTTCCTCTGCGCTCCAGCCCACCATGCGGCAGAACGCCGGATTGACGTAGGTGATGCGCCCGGTCAGGTCGCGCGCCCGCATGCCGGTCTGGAGCGAATCCTCCATCGCCTTGCGGAAGGAATGTTCGTTACGCAGCGCCGCTTCGGCGACATGGCGGCGCTGCACATGCCGACGCAAGGCCCAGAGGCTCCACAGCACGACGGCGGCAAGCCCGACCAGCGCGGCGCCCAGCAGCCGGCCCGCCAGGGGCGCCGGCACGCGGTAGGGCACGGTGCGCAGCGACAGCCCGTGTCCGGGCGGCTCGAAGGGGATCTCGTAGCCGTTGGCCTCCTCGGCGGGCGCCACTTTCGAGCGGTCGGCAAGATGGGTGCCGGAGGTATCCACCGCGCTGATCCGATAGCGCTCGGCGAGCCACCACGGAATGCTGTCGTCGAGCACATGGCGGATCGAATAGACGCCGACGGTGACTCCTGCCAGCCGGCCGTCGCGGAACACCGGGACATCGACCTCGAACTCCCAGTCGCCGCCCACCACCGGGTAGGCCGCGCTATACGTCGGATTGCCGAGCGACTTCGCGAGGCGCAGGGTTTCCGGTGCAGGAATCATCCCCGCGTGCTCCCCGACCGCACCGGTGCCCGCATATCCGGGGAATACGCGCTCGACCCGGTCGTCCGGGCCGACCCAGAGGATCCGCCGCAACCCGGTGCTGTTGCCGAGCAGGGTACCGGCATAAGCCTCGAAGCGGACGGGGCTGGAGGCTTCGCGCGGGCCGATCTGGCCGAGAATTTCCTCGTTGCGCGTCATCTGGAAGCGCAGGTCCTGCTCGAGCGACAGCACGTCGTTGATCAGGATGGCGCGCTGCTCATCCTTTTCCGAGCGGTCGTAGAGCCACAGCAAGGCCCCGACGACGCCGACGAACAGCACGAACGCCAGTCGCGGCAACACCCATAGCCATCCGGGGGCTGAAAGGGGCTTGGCGTCAGGAACGGCGGCGACCTGCATGGGCCGGATGGTAGCGCGGCCGGAGCCTGCGGAAAACCACAATAGCGCGGGTCCGGCGCCCTCCGCAGAATCCGCGCATCCCGGACCGGGATCAAATCAGGAGGAGAGCCATGAAATTTCGCGCAGTCTTGGTCGGCCTGACCGCCGCCGCCTTTTCGCTGGCCGCATTCGCCCAGCAGCCGATCGTCATCAAGTTCAGCCATGTCGTCGCGGTCGACACCCCCAAGGGACATGCCGCCGAGTACTTCAAGAAGCTGGCGGAGGAACGCACCAAGGGACGGGTCAAGGTCGAGGTCTACCCGAACAGCCAGCTCTACAAGGACAAGGAAGAAATGGAAGCGCTGCAGCTGGGCGCCGTCCAGATGCTGGCGCCGTCGCTCGCCAAGTTCGCGCCGCTCGGCGTCAAGGAATTCGAGGCCTTCGACCTGCCGTACATCTTCGACGACTACACCGAGCTGCACAAGATCACCCAGGGGCCGATCGGCGCCTCGCTGCTGAAGAAGCTCGAGCCCAAGGGCATCATCGGCCTGGCGTACTGGGACAACGGCTTCAAGGTGATGAGCGCCAACAAGCCGCTGCGCATTCCGCAGGACTTCCGCGGCCTCAAGATGCGCATCCAGTCCTCCAAGGTGCTCGACTCGCAGATGCGCGCGCTCGGCGCCATTCCGCAGGTGATGGCCTTCTCCGAGGTCTACCAGGCACTGCAGACCGGCGTCGTGGATGGCACCGAGAACCCGCCGTCCAACCTCTACACGCAGAAGATGCATGAGGTGCAGAAGTACGTGACGGTCTCCAACCATGGCTATCTCGGCTACGCCGTCATCGTCAACAAGAAGTTCTGGGAAGGCCTGCCGGCCGACATCCGGACAATCCTGGAAGGCTGCATGAAGGATGCGACCAAGGTTGCCAACGACGAGGCCAAGAAGGACAACGAAAACGCTCTCGAAGCCGTGAGGAAGTCGGGCAAGAGCCAGATCATCACCCTGACCGACGACGAGAAGAAGGCCTGGAAGAAGGCCCTGGTCAAGGTGCATCAGGAGCAGGGCGACCGCATCGGCAAGGACCTGATCCAGCAGATCTACAAGGAAACCGGCTTCGACCCGGCCAAACTGTAACAGCCACCCGCGCAACGCCCGCCGCATGAGTGCGGCGGGCGCGCGCATGGGGGAGGAGAGAATGAAAGTACTCGATCACCTCGAGGAGTGGCTCATCACCTTCCTCATGGGGGGGGCCACCCTGATCACCTTCGTGGCGGTGTTGCACCGCTACATGTCCGGCCTCGCGATCCCGGGTCTGCAGGATTGGCTGCTGTCGCTCAACTTCAGCTGGGCGCAGGAGCTCTGCATCATCATGTTCGTCTGGATGGCGAAGTTCGGCGCCGCCTACGGCGTGCGCACCGGCATCCACGTCGGCGTCGACGTCCTGATCAACCGCCTGTCGGATCGCAACCGCTTCAAGGTCATCGTGTTCGGCCTGCTTGCGGGCGCCGCCTTCACCGGCATCGTCGCGACCTTCGGCGCCCGCTTCATCTGGGACAACGGCGCGCACTACGCGTTGCTCCACGCGCTGGGCATGGACGTCGGCGACCTGCCGGAAGGTCCGACCACGCCGGACCTCGAGTGGCCGACCTGGGCGGTGTACTCCGCCGTCCCCTTCGGCTCGTCGCTGATGTGCTTCCGCTTCCTGCAGGTGACCTACAACTTCATCCGCTCGGGCGAACTGCCGCACCACGACCACGGTCATGTCGACGGCATCGAGGCGAAGCAGATGCCGGTCGACGTGAACGTCTACGACATGGACGACAACCTGCATCCGCACGACATCAAGCATCCGATGCTCGGCGACGACGATGACAAGGGAGGCAAGCAATGAACGCCGCCGTCATCTTCGGGCTGCTGCTGGCCCTGATGCTCACCGGCATGCCGATCTCGATCTCGCTCGGCCTGACGGTGCTGACCTTCCTGTTCACCATGACCCAGGTTCCGCTCGAGTCGGTGGCGCTGAAGCTGTTTACCGGCATCGAGAACTTCGAGATCATGGCGATCCCGTTCTTCATCCTCGCCGGCAACTTCCTCACCCACGGCGGCGTCGCGCGGCGCATGATCATGTTTGCGACGTCGATGGTCGGCCACTGGAGCGGCGGCCTCGGCCTGGCGGGCGTGCTGGCGTGCGCCCTGTTCGCGGCCGTTTCGGGCTCGTCGCCCGCCACCGTCGTGGCGATCGGCTCGATCCTGCTGCCGGCCATGGTGAAGGCCGGGTTCCCGACGCGCTTCGGCGCCGGCATCATCACCACCTCGGGCGCGCTCGGCATCCTGATCCCGCCGTCCATCGTAATGGTCATGTACGCGGTGGCGACCAACACCTCGGTCGGCGCGCTGTTCATGGCCGGCGTCATCCCGGGCATCGTGCTGGCGTTCACCCTTGGCGGCGTCACCTGGTACCGCGCGCGCAAGTTCAACTATCCGCGCCAACGGAAGGCGACCTGGGCCGAGCGCTGGAGGGCCTTTCGCGAGTCGATCTGGGGGTTGCTGCTCATCATCATCGTCATGGGCGGCATCTACACCGGCATCTTCACGCCGACCGAGGCGGCGGCGATGAGCGCGGTCTATGCCTTCTTCGTCGCGGTCTTCGTCTATCGCGACATGAAGCTGAAGGACGTGCCGAAGGTGCTGCTCAACTCGGCCAACATGAGCGCGATGCTGCTCTACATCATCACCAACGCCGTGATGTTCTCGTTCATCATGACCAACGAGAACATTCCGCAGACGCTCGCGGACTGGATGCTCGGCCAGGGGCTCGGCCCGGTCGCCTTCCTGCTGGCGGTGAACGTGCTGCTGCTGGCCGCGGGCAACTTCATGGAGCCGTCGTCCATCACCCTGATCTTCGCGCCCATCCTGTTCCCGGTGGCGATCAAGCTGGGCATCGACCCGATCCACTTCGGCATCATCATGGTGGTGAACATGGAAGTCGGCATGTGCCACCCGCCGGTCGGGCTGAACCTGTACGTCGCGTCGGGCGTCACCAAGATGGGCATCACCGAGCTGACCATTGCGGTCTGGCCGTGGCTGCTGTCCATGCTGGCCTTCCTGCTGCTGGTCACCTATTGGCCGGCTCTGTCGATCTGGTTCCCGCACCAACTGGGCATGATGTAGCCGCTCAAGGCGGCATTGGAGGCCCGGCCCCGCGCCGGGCCTTTTTCTTTGGGGAATGCCGGGTCCGCGGCGGGGGAACTACGATAAAATAAGCAGTTATCCGATTTACCCCACTCTTTTGCTGGAGATTCTGATGGCTGTTGAACGCACCCTGTCGATCATCAAACCCGATGCCGTGGCCAAGAACGTGATCGGCCAGATTTACGCCCGTTTCGAGAACGCGGGCCTCAAGATCGTCGCCGCCCGCATGGCCCACCTGTCCGAGCGCGAAGCCGGCGGCTTCTACGCGGTCCACAAGGAGCGTCCGTTCTTCAACGACCTCGTCAAGTTCATGACCTCCGGCCCGGTGATGATCCAGGTGCTGGAAGGCGAGAACGCGATCGCCAAGAACCGCGAGCTGATGGGCGCTACCGATCCCAAGAAGGCCGACAAGGGCACCATCCGCGCCGATTTCGCGTCGAGCATCGATGCCAACGCCGTGCATGGATCCGACGGTCCCGACACCGCCGCAGTGGAGATCGCCTACTTCTTCCCGGCGCTCGACGTCTTCGCCGGCCGCTGAGCTTCGCCATGGCGGTAAACCTCCTCGACTTCGATGCCGATGGCCTGACGGCCTGGTTCGCGGAGCAGGGCGAGAAGCCCTTCCGTGCGCGCCAGGTGCTGCACTGGGTGCATCAGTTCGGACAGGACCGGTTTGCCGCCATGACGGACATCGCCAAGAGCCTGCGCGAGAAGCTGGAGCGGACGGCGGCCGTGGCGCCCCCGCCCCTCATCAGCGATCGCGTCTCGGACGACGGCACGCACAAGTTCTTGTTCGACGTCGGCGGCGGCAACGCCGTCGAGTCGGTGTTCATCCCCGAGGACGACCGCGGCACCCTCTGCATCTCCACGCAGGCCGGCTGCGCGCTCGACTGCGCCTTCTGCTCCACGGGCAAGCAGGGCTTCAACCGCAACCTGACCACCGCCGAGATCATCGGCCAGCTGTGGCAGGCCAATCGCGCGCTCGGCGCCAAGCCCAAAGAAGATCGCGCCATCAGCAACGTCGTGCTGATGGGCATGGGCGAGCCGCTGGCCAACTTCGACAACGTGGTGCACGCGCTGCGCCTGATGCTCGACGACCATGCCTACGGGCTTTCGCGCCGGCGCGTCACGGTGTCCACCTCCGGCATCGTCCCGGCCATCGATCGACTCGGCGACACGGTGCCGGTTGCGCTGGCGGTGTCGCTGCATGCGCCCGACGATGCGCTGCGCGACCGGCTGGTGCCTCTCAACCGCAAGTACCCGCTGGCGGAACTGATGGCGGCCTGCCGCCGCTATCTCGAGAAGTCGCCGCGCGACTTCGTCACCTTCGAATACGTGATGATCGACGGCGTCAACGACAGCGCTGCCCACGCGCATGCGCTGCTGCGCCTCACCCGCACGGTTCCCTGCAAGTTCAACCTGATTCCCTTCAACCCGTTCCCCCATTCCGGCTTCAGGCGCTCGCCGCAGGCCAGCATCCGCGCCTTCCAGGAGATCCTGCTGGGCGCCGGATGCGTGGCGACGGTGCGCAAGACGCGCGGCGACGACATCGATGCGGCGTGCGGCCAGCTGGCGGGGCAGGTGAAGGACAAATCCCGGCGCGTCGTCACGCTGGCCCGCCGATCCATGGAGGCATCAGCATGAGACTATGGGCGTTGGCTCTTGCACTGTTGGCGGCCGGCTGCGCCACCACGGGCATGGATGTCGGGCAAGGTACCGCCGAGCAGGCCGTGTCGCAGCAGACCGCCACCAGCGACACGCAGCAGCGCGCCAAGGTCCATACCGAGCTGGGATCGCTGTACCTGGAGGCGGAGCGCTACGGCGTCGCGCAGGATGAAGCCAGGACGGCCATCAGCGCCGACCCCAACTACGCGCCCGCCTACAACCTGCTTGCCCTCATCCACATGAACCTGAGGGAGAACGCGGCCGCCGACGAGGAGTTCCAGCGGGCGCTCAAGCTGGCCCCCAACGACCCCGAGATCAACAACAACTACGGCTGGTTCCTCTGCCAGACCGGTCGCCCCAAGCAGTCCGTTCCCCATTTCATGGCGGCGATCAAGAATCCGCTCTATACCACCCCGGCGAAGGCCATGACCGCGCTCGGCATCTGCTACATCAGGCAGCAGGACGATGCGGCCGCCGAGGACTTCCTCACCAAGGCCGCGCGAGTCGATCCGGCCAACGTCGAGGCGAAGTACTGGCTGGCCGACATCTATTACCGGAAGGGCCGCTACTATGAAGCGCGCCAGTCGCTGAACGACCTGGCCAAGCTGATGGAGCCGAACGCCCAGTCCCTGTGGCTGGCGTTCCGCGTGGAACGCAAGCTCGGCGACCGCGAAGCCGAGGCGCGCTATGCTGCGCAACTGCGCCGCAAGTTCCCGGGATCTCCCGAGTACCAGAAACTGATGCAGGGGCAGTACGAGTGAACGAACCGAGCGAAGCCGACGAGATGCGCGAAAACGAAACGGCGGCGCTGCCGGACGATGCCGGCGCCGCCGAGATGACGCTGCCCCCCGAGGAGCCGCCGCCCCTGCCGGGCAGTTTCCTGCGCGAGGCGCGCGAGGCGAAGAAGCTCACCGTCTTCGAAGTCGCGCAATCTCTCAAGTTCAGCCCCCGCCAGATCGAGGCGCTGGAAGCCGACGACTTTTCCGCGCTGCCGCCGGGGACGACTTTCCAGCGCGGCTTCGTGCGCGGCTATGCCAAGCTCCTGAAACTCGATCCGGCTCCGCTGCTCGCGATGCTCGACACCCAGATGCCCGTTGCGCCGGCCGATGTGCGCGCCCCGCAGAACATGGGGGTGGCCGCAAACCCGGTGGTGGCGGGCCGCCGCTCCTCGCGTGCGATGCTCTACGGCTCGGCGGTCCTCGCCGTGCTGGCCGCCTCGCTGGCTGCCTGGCACTACGTCGGCGGGCCTGCGTCCGAGGCCCCGCCGGCCACGAAGTCGATCCCGGTACCCGCGGTGCCGTCGCCGTCGGATACCGCGATGCAGCCGCCCGAAATCCGCGTCGAGCCGGCCCCGGCGGCACCCGCCGACGGACAGAATCCCGCGCCGGCGGCGCCGGTCGTCACGCCGGCCGACATGCACCAGCTGGTTTTCGTGTTCCACGACAAGTCCTGGGTCGAGGTGACGGATGCGACCCAGAAAGTCGTCTTTTCCGGCGAGAACCCGGCCGACAGCCGGCAGGCCGTGTCCGGCAAGCCGCCGTTCCAGATCGTCATCGGCAATGCCGCCAAGGTGGAACTCCAGTACGACGATCGCCAGATCGATCTCAAGCCCTACACCCGCGCCGAAGTCGCGCGACTGACGCTCCAGTGATGGCCGAGATTCCCCTCCAGCCGGCGGGCCCGCTGCCGCGCCGCGGCAGCCGCCGCGTCATGGTCGGCACCGTCGCCATGGGCGGCGGTGCGCCGGTCGTCGTGCAGTCGATGACCAACACCGACACGGCGGACGTCTTCGCTACTTCGATGCAGTGCGCCGAACTGGCGCGCGCCGGCTCGGAAATCGTCCGCCTGACCGTGAATACGCGCGAAGCGGCCGCCGCGGTGCCGCTGATCCGCGAGCGCCTGGCGGCGATGAACGTCGACGTGCCGCTGGTCGGCGACTTCCACTTCAACGGACACAAGCTGCTGGCCGAGGTGCCGGCCTGCGCCGAGGCGCTTGCCAAGCTGCGCATCAATCCGGGCAACGTCGGCAAGGGCGCCCGGCGCGACGAGCAGTTCGCGCAGATCGTCGACATCGCCTGCCGGTTCGGCAAGCCGGTGCGCATCGGCGTCAATTGGGGCAGCCTCGACCAGCAGCTGCTGGCCCGCATCATGGACGACAACGCCAAGCGCCCGGTGCCGAAGGATGCGCGCGGCATCATGCACGAGGCGATGGTCGCCTCGGCGCTCGAATCCGCCGTGCGTGCCGAGGAACTCGGCCTGCCGGGCGATGCCATCGTGCTGTCGTGCAAGATGTCCGGCGTGCAGGACCTGATCGCCGTCTACCGCCAGCTGGCCGCGCGCTGCGACTATCCCCTGCACCTGGGCCTCACCGAGGCGGGCATGGGCAGCAAGGGCATCGTCGCCTCCACGGCGGCGCTGGCCGTGCTGCTGCAGGAGGGCATCGGCGACACCATCCGCGTCTCGCTAACGCCGGAGCCGAACGGCGACCGCACACGGGAAGTCGTGGTGGCGCAGGAAATCCTGCAGACCATGGGGCTGCGCGCCTTCGTGCCGCTGGTCGCCGCCTGCCCGGGCTGTGGCCGCACCACCAGCACCACCTTCCAGGAACTGGCGCAGGACGTCCAGGCCTACGTGCGCGCCAAGATGCCGGAGTGGCAGCTGGCGCGCGTCGGGGTCGAGGAGATGACCCTGGCCGTGATGGGCTGCGTCGTCAACGGTCCGGGCGAGAGCAAGCACGCCAGCCTCGGCATCTCGCTGCCCGGCACCGGCGAGGAGCCGGTGGCGCCCGTGTATGCGGACGGCGATCGCATCACCACGCTGCGCGGCGAGAACATCGCCGCGGAATTCAAGAACATCATCGACGACTACGTCGCGCGCAAGTACCCCGCGCGCCAAGCTGCATGAGCCAGATACTTCAAGCCATCCGCGGGATGAACGACATCCTGCCCGACGAAGCCGAGCTGTGGGAGCAGTTCGAGGAGCAAGTGCGCGACTGGCTGCGCGCCTACGGCTACCGGCCGATCCGCATGCCGATGGTCGAGCCGACGCCGCTGTTCGCGCGCGCCATCGGCGAGGTCACCGACATCGTCGAAAAGGAGATGTACTCCTTCACCGACAGCCTCAACGGCGAACAGCTGACGCTGCGCCCCGAAGGCACCGCCTCCTGCGTGCGCGCCGTGCTGCAGAACAACCTGCTGTACGAAGGTCCGAAGCGGCTCTGGTACATGGGGCCGATGTTCCGCCACGAGCGGCCGCAGAAGGGACGCTATCGCCAGTTCCACCAGGTGGGCGTCGAGGCGCTCGGCTTCCCGGGGCCCGACATCGACGCCGAGCAGATCGTCATGTGCGCGCGCCTGTGGGACGACCTCGGCCTCACCGGCATCCGCCTGGAGATGAATTCGCTCGGCCAGCCGGACGAGCGGGCGCGCCACCGCGAGGAACTGATTTCCTACCTGGGCCGGCATGCCGACCAGCTGGACGCCGATGCGCAGCGCCGCCTCCACACCAACCCGCTGCGCATCCTCGACACCAAGAATCCGCACATGCAGGCGCTCGTCGAGGGCGCGCCCAAGCTCATCGACTTCCTCGGCGAGGAATCGCTCAAGCACTTCGAAGGCGTCCAGGCGCTGCTGCGCGAGGCCGGCATTCCGAGCCGCATCAATCCCCGCCTGGTGCGCGGGCTCGACTACTACAACCTGACGGTGTTCGAGTGGGTGACCGACGAGCTCGGCGCGCAGGGCACCGTTTGCGCCGGCGGCCGCTACGACGGCCTGGTGCCCCAGCTCGGCGGCAAGCCGGCGCCGGCCTGCGGCTTCGCCATGGGAATCGAGCGCCTGCTGGCGCTGTGGCGCGACCAGGGCAACCAGCATACGGCCCCGGTGCCCGACGTCTATGTCGTGCATCAGGGGGATGCCGCGGCCAAGCTGGCCTTCCGCGCCGCCGAGCGCCTGCGCGACGCCGGCTTCGCGGTGCAGTTCCACTGCGGCGGCGGCAGCTTCAAGTCGCAGATGAAGAAGGCCGACGGCTCCGGCGCGCTGCTGGCGGCGATCGTCGGCGAGGACGAGGCAGCGGCCAACCAGGTCAGCCTGAAGCCGCTGCGCGACCAGGCCGAGCAGCGGCGCATCGACTTTGACGAACTGGCCGACGCGGTCGGCGCATGGCTTTACGAATGGGATGACGACGATGGCAACCTATGACCTCGAAGAACAGGAACAGCTCGACGAACTGAAGACCTGGTGGAAGATGCACGGCAATCTCGTCACCGCCGTGGTGGTGGCGGTCGCGATTGCCGCGCTCGGCTGGCGGGGCTGGGGCTGGTGGCAGGGCAAGCAGTCGGCCGAGGCCTCCGGCCTCTACATGGCCCTGCAGCAGGCCGCCGTGGCCGGGGATGCCAAGCGCGCGCGCGACATCACCGGCGAACTCATCGACAAGTATTCCGGCACGGCTTACGCTGGCATGGCCGCGCTGCTGTCGGCGCCGCTGCAGACCACCACCGGCGACGCCAAGACGGCGCGGGCCGAGCTGGAGTGGGCAGCCGAGCACGCCAAGGAAACGGCTACCCGCGACGTGGCGCGGCTGCGCCTCGCTGCGGCGCTGCTGGACGACAAGGCTTACGACGAGGCGCTGAAGCAGCTGGCTGCCGCGCCGGAGCCGGCCTTCGTGCCGCGCTTCGACGAACTCAAGGGCGACGTGCTGGCGGCCCAGGGCAAGCCTGTCGAGGCAAAGGCCGCCTACCAGGGCGCCCTGGCCAAGATGGATGAACTGGCGCGCACCGAGGGCGGCCAATTGTCGCCCTACCGCGACATTGTCCAGACCAAGCTCGAATCCCTGGGGGGCGTGAAGTGAGGCTCGCCGGCGCAATCCTGCTCGCCGCCACCGTGGCGGGCTGTTCGACCATCGGCGATGCCGTCGACAAGATCAACCCCTTCTCCTCGTCGAAGCCCCAGGTCAAGGTCGCCGAGCTGCCGAGCTTCAGCGCGACGGCACAGCTGCGCGTCCTGTGGCAGACGAACGTCGGCAGCGCCGGCGAATTCGTGTTCACGCCCGCCGTCGTGGGCAAGACGGTCTTTGCGGCGGGGAAGGACGGCGGCATCGTCCGCATCGACGAGGGCCAGCAAGCCTGGCGCATATCGGCCGGCCAGCCCATTTCGGGCGGCGTCGGCGCGGACTCCAAGACCGTGGCGGTCGGCACCATGAAGGGCGAGGTGCTTGCCTTCGACGCAGCCACCGGCAAGGAGATCTGGAAGGCGCACACGTCCTCCGACATCCTTTCCGCACCAGTGGTGGCGGAGGGCCTGGTCATCGTGCGTTCCGGCGATTCGCGCATCTTCGCCTATGACGCCGCCGACGGCCGCCGGCGCTGGATCTACCAGCGCACCACGCCGGCGCTCACGCTGCGCACCAACGTCGGCGCCGTGTTTGCCGCCGGCGCCGTGTTTGCCGGCTTCCCGGGCGGCAAGCTGGTCGCCGTGAATGCCGCCAACGGCGCGGCGCTCTGGGAGGGCACCGTGGCGCTTCCCAAAGGCTCGACCGAGCTCGAACGCATCGCCGACATCACCAGCAATCCCGTGGTCAATGGCCGCCAGGCCTGCGCGGCGGCGTTCCAGGGGCGCGTCGCCTGCTTCGACCTCGGTGCCGGCGGTCCGATGTGGGCGAAGGAACTGTCGAGCCGGGCCGGCCTCGACCTCGACGACCGCAACGTCTATGTGAGCGACGACAAGGGCAACGTGCTGGCCTTTTCCCGCGACACCGGCAGCAGCATCTGGAAGCAGGACAAGCTGGCGACGCGCGGATCGTCGCGCCCGCTCGCGGTGGACAGCCGGGTGGTGGTCGGCGACATGCAGGGCTATGTGCACCTGATGCATCGCGACGACGGATCCTTTGCGGCGCGGCTGGCGACGGACGGGAGCGCCATCGCGGCCGACCCGCAGCGCATCCCCGGCGGTTTCGTGGTGCAGACCAGGAACGGCGGCGTGTACGCCATCGCCATCGAGTAGCGCGGGCCCGCCGAAGTGAAGCCTACCATCGCCATCGTCGGCCGCCCCAACGTCGGCAAGAGCACGCTGTTCAACCGCCTCACCAAGTCGCGCGATGCGCTGGTGGCGGACATGCCGGGCCTGACCCGCGACCGTCATTACGGCCACGGGCGTGCCGGCGACAAGGCGTTCCTCGTCGTCGATACCGGCGGCTTCGAGCCGACGGCGAAGGACGGCATCGTCCATGAGATGGCGCGCCAGGCCGAGACGGCGATCGCCGAAGCCGACGTGCTGCTGTTCGTCGTCGATGGGCGGGCGGGCCTGACGCCCCAGGACCTGGCCATCGCCAACCGCCTGCGCACCACCGGACGGCCGCTGCACCTGGTGGTGAACAAGGCCGAAGGCATGCGCCGTGAAATGGTGGCGGCCGAATTCCATGAACTGGCGTGCGGCGAGCCGCGCGTGATCTCCTCGGCGCACGGCGACGGCGTGCGCGAACTGATGGAGCTGGTGCTCGAGCCGTTCCCCGCCGAAGTGGACGAGGCGGCCGACGGGCAGGGGCCGCGCGTGGCCATCGCCGGACGGCCGAACGTCGGCAAGAGCACGCTGATCAACACACTGCTCGGCGAGGAGCGCGTCATCGCCTTCGACATGCCGGGCACCACGCGCGACGCCATCGAAGTGCCGTTCGAGCGAAACGGCAAGCACTACACGCTGATCGACACGGCGGGCCTGCGCCGCAAGGGGCGCGTGTTCGAGGCGGTCGAGAAGTTCTCGGTCATCAAGACGCTGCAGGCCGTGGAACAGGCGAACGTCGTGGTGCTGATGGTCGACGCCAGCCAGGACATCTCCGACCAGGACGCCCATATCGCCGGTTTCTGCGTTGAGGCGGGCCGCGCGCTCGTCATCGCGGTGAACAAATGGGATGCCGTGGATTCCTACCGGCGCGAGCGCGTCAAGGCGGACATCGCCCGCAAGCTCAACTTCCTCGGCTTTGCGCGCATCCATTACATCTCGGCGCTCGAAGGCCAGGGCATCGCCGGCCTGCTCGGCTCGGTGGACAAGGCCTGGGCGGCCGCCATGGTCAAGCTGGCGACCCCCAAGCTGACGCGGGTGCTGCTCGATGCCGTGCAGAAACAGCAGCCGCCCCGCCATGGCCTGTCGCGCCCGAAGCTGCGCTACGCCCACCAGGGCGGCAGCAATCCGCCGATCATCGTCATCCACGGCAACACCCTGGACAAGGTGCCGTCCTCCTATACCCGTTACCTCGAGCACACCTTCATGGAAGTGTTCAAGCTGCAGGGCACGCCGCTGCGCATCCAGTACAAGTCCACGCGGAACCCTTACGCCGAGAAGGACTAGCATGCGGCGCGTATACAGCGTCCGGCAAATCGAGTACATTACCGCTTCGTAAATAAGAGCCGAGGGGCCACCCATGAGCAACAAAGGCCAATTGCTGCAAGACCCGTTTCTCAACACCCTGCGTCGGGAGCACGTGCCGGTGTCTATCTACCTTGTCAACGGCATCAAGCTGCAGGGACAGGTGGAATCCTTTGACCAGTATGTCGTGCTGCTGAAGAACACCGTCACCCAGATGGTGTACAAGCACGCGATCTCGACGGTCGTGCCGGCCCGACCGGTGAATTTCTCGCAGGAAGCCCCCGGCGAGTGAACCTGATTCCCCCGCTGAGCGCGGCCGATGTTTGAACGGCCCGCTGCGGGCAGCGGTTCTTCCCAGAGCGCCATTCTCGTCCAGCTGGATTTCGGCGAAAAGGATTTCGCCGAGCGGCTGGAGGAGTTCCGCATGCTGGTCGCCAGCGCGGGGGCGCAAGCGGCCGACGTCGTCTCCGGGCGGCGCGCGCGCCCCGATGCCGCGACCTTCGCCGGCAAGGGCAAGGTCCAGGAGATCAAGGACGCCTGCGTGCTGCATGACGCGGACATCGTCATCTTCAACCACGACCTGGCGGCCGGCCAGCAGCGCAACCTCGAACGGGAAATCGGCCGGCGCGTCGTCGACCGCAGCAGCCTGATCCTCGACATCTTCGCGCAGCGCGCGCGCAGCCACGAAGGCAAGCTGCAGGTGGAACTGGCGCAGCTGCAGCACCTGGCCACGCGGCTGGTGCGCGGCTGGACCCACCTCGAGCGCCAGAAGGGCGGCATCGGCCTGCGCGGTCCCGGCGAGAAGCAGTTGGAGACCGACCGCCGCCTGCTGGGCAAACGGGTTGCGATGCTGAAGGATCGCCTCAAGGTGCTCGAGCGCCAGCGCCAGGTGCGCCGCCGGGCGCGCAGCCGCAGCGAGGTGCTGACGGTCTCGCTTGTCGGCTACACCAACGCGGGCAAGTCGACCCTGTTCAACGCCTTGACCAAGGCGGGGAGCTACGCCGCTGACCAGCTGTTCGCGACGCTCGACACTACGTCGCGGCGCCTGTTCATTCCCGACGCCGGCCCCGTCGTCATATCGGATACGGTCGGCTTCATCCGTGACCTGCCGCACGCGCTGGTCGCGGCGTTCCATGCCACCCTCGAGGAAACCGCCCAGGCCGACCTGTTGCTGCATGTCGTGGACTCCGCGAGCCCCGATCGCGACCAGCAGATGGAGGCCGTGGCGGCAGTGCTTGAGGAGATCGGCGCAGGCGAAGTGCCGCAGATCGTGATCTGGAACAAGATCGACGCCACCCATGCGGCGCCGGGAGTCGAGCGGGACGACTATGATAGACTCGCGCGAGTGCGCGTAAGCGCGAAAACCGGCGCAGGGCTGGACTTGCTGAGGGCGGCACTCGCAGAGGTCGCCAGCAAGCGCGCCGGGTCCCCAGGCGATTCGGCACCTGCCGACGACGAGTGATTGGCCCACCCTGATACCACATCGTGATTGCAGGAATTCTCATGTCCTTGAACGACCCCGGCTGGGGCAACAGCGGCAACAAGGGTAACGGCAAGGGCCCTCCCGACCTCGACGAACTGTGGCGCGACTTCAATCGCCGGCTGTCGGGCCTGTTCGGTCGGCGCGGCGGTGGCGGCGGCGGTCCTTCGATGCCGAACCTGAGCCCGCGCCAGTTCGGCGGCGGCATCGGCATGCTGGTCATCCTGATCGTCGTGGTGTGGCTCGCCAGCGGCTTCTACATCGTCGATGCCAGCCAGCGTGGCATCGTGCTGCAATTCGGGCGTTTCAAGGAGACCACCGAGCCTGGCTTGCGCTGGCGCCTGCCGTGGCCGATCCAGAGCCATGAGGTGGTCAACCTTTCGGGCGTGCGCACCATCGAGATCGGCTATCGCGGCTCGGAGAAGAACAAGGTGCCCAAGGAGGCGCTGATGCTGACCGACGACGAGAACATCGTCAGCGTCGAGTTCGCCGTGCAGTACCTGCTCAAGGACCCGATGAACTACATCTTCAAGAACCGCCATCCCGACGACACGGTGGTGCAGGCCGCGGAAACCGCGATCCGCGAGGTGGTCGGCAAGAGCAAGATGGACTTCGTGCTCTACGAAGGCCGTGACGTCATCGCGGCCAACACCCAGAAGCTGATCCAGGACATCCTCGACCATTACGAGACCGGCATCCAGATCCGTTCCGTCACCATGCAGAGCACGCAGCCGCCCGAGCAGGTGCAGGCCGCCTTCGACGACGCGGTGAAAGCCGGCCAGGACCGCGAGCGGCAGAAGAACGAAGGCCAGGCTTACGCCAACGACGTGATCCCGCGCGCGCGCGGCGCCGCCTCGCGCCTGGCGCAGGAGGCGGATGGCTACAAGGCCCGCATGATCGCGACGGCCGAGGGCGATGCCTCGCGCTTCAAGCAGATCCTCGTCGAATACCACAAGGCGCCGGAAGTCATGCGCCAGCGCCTGTACCTGGAAACCATGCAGCAGGTCTACTCGAACACCAGCAAGGTGATGGTCGATGCCAAGAGCGGCGGCAACCTGCTCTACCTGCCGCTCGACAAGCTGATGCAGGCGGCCGCTGTGCCGGCCGCTGCGGCGGCATCGAGCGATTCGGCCCCCGCACCGGCTCCGGCTCCTGCGCCCGCCGCCGCATCCGGGGACGTGCCGCCGCAGCTCGAACGCGCGCCGACGGTGGATCAGGGCGGCATCTACACGTCGCCCGGTTCGCGCTCGCGCGACGCCTTGCGCTCGCGTGATCGGGGAGAACGCTGATGCAACGCAATCTTCCGTTCGCGGCAGCATTCGTCCTCGGCTTGCTGGTG
>DASVZD010000080.1:0-11690 GCA_036391815.1 Rhodocyclaceae bacterium | reverse complement strand
AATGCCGATTGCGCGTCGGACGCCAGCGGCGCGGTGACCGCGAGCAGCGACAGCAGGGCGGCGGCGGTGGCCAGCGCGGCGCGGGCCGGACGATGGGTGCCTTCCCAGCGGCGGCTCGCGGCGTCGAGCCATCGGTCCGCGACCACGGTGGCTGCGGCCGGCCGCGCGGCAAGCGCGTCGACGCCGGCACCGATCGCGCGCAGGCCGCGGCCGGTGACGCTCCATGGCCGCGCGAGGAGGCGCCGCAGGCGCCCGCCGGTGCGCGGCGCCTGCGGCTTCACCAGGATGAGCCAGGCGAGCTGCAACGGCAGGCGCACGGCATCCGCCCATCGCAGGTGCCGCAGGTCGATGTGCGGGAAGAACGGCGCCAGCCTGTCCAGCCGCCGGTCGAGGCGCACGAGGAATCCGGCGGGCAGCAGGCGTATCGGCGCCATGATGTCGGGGTAATGGGGCAGGAAGAAGACGTTCCGAGGAGCAGCGCGATGAACCGGAAAGCCCCCCGCACGGCCGCTGTTTTTTGCCCGTATGATAGTCAAGACAAGCGGGCAGAGTGCCCTGAAAGCTAGCTGCGGCAAGCCTTAGCGGGCGATAGGTTTAATCTTATGACGGGGTTCGTGCAAGCAAGGGCAAAGGTGTTTTCGCCGGCGGGCCTCGGCGGCTGGAACGCCTATTTCCTGGCCAAGTTCCTGATGCTCTGGCTCGGGCTGATCAGCTTCCATCCGCTCGAGAACCTCGCCTTCGCCGCCGTGCTGCTGGTGCCGTTCCGCTCGGACCGCTGGCGGCGCATGCGGTCCGTTGCGGCCTGGCCCGTCGCCGTCGCTTTGCTCTACTTCGATTCGTGGCTGCCGCCGTTCCGCCGCGCGCTGTCGCAGGCCAACCTGCTTACCAACTTCAGCTTCGACTACCTGGTGGAACTGGCCGATCGCTTCGTCAGCCTGCCGGTCGTCGCGGCGCTCGCGCTGACGCTGGCCGCCTACCTGATATTGGCGCGCTGGCTGCGCTTCTCGGTGCTGGTGATGGGCGCGCTGCTGGCGCTGGCGGTGAACGACGGCCTGCAGGCGTCGCGCTCGCGCGCCGAGCGGGCCGGCATGGCCCACGCCGCGCAGGCGGACGACAAGGACGCGCTGTTGCGCAGCTTCTTCGCCGCCGAGTCGGCGCGGCGGGTCGCGATGCATGCGCCGGCCCCGGGGGCGGCTCCGTTCGACGTCATCATCGTCCAGGTCTGCTCGCTGTCGTGGGACGATCTGCGCGCCGTCGGACAGGACAGCCATCCGCTCTGGCAGCAGTTCGACCTCCTGCTTACGCGCTTCAACTCGGCGTCGGCGTACAGCGGCCCGGCGGCCATCCGCATCCTGCGCGCGCCCTGCGGCCAGCAGGCGCACGGCGATCTCTACAATCCGGCACCGGCGCCGTGCTACCTGATGGGGAGCCTGCAGCAGGCGGGTCTGGAGCCGGCGCTGGCGCTCAACCACAACGGCAAGTTCGACGACTTCCTCAAGTTCGTGCGCGCGCAACGAGGGCTGGAAAAGACGGTTCCCCTCGCGCTCGACGGCCTCGCGGAGGCCCAGCATTCGTTCGACGGCTCGCCGATCTACGACGATGCCGATGTTCTCGGCCGCTGGCTCGAGGCCCGGCGGAAGTCGCCGGCCGCGCGCGTCGCGCTGTTCTACAACACCATCAGCCTGCATGACGGCAACAAGCTGGCCGGCCAGGCGTCCGGCGCCAGCCTCGACACCTACGGACCGCGCGTGAAGCGGCTGCTCGACGACCTCCAGGGCTTCGTCCAGTCGCTCGAGCGTTCGGGCCGCCGCGCGGTACTGGTGGTCGTGCCCGAGCACGGCGCGGCGATCCGCGGCGACCGCATGCAGGTGGCCGGGCTGCGCGAGATTCCGAGCCCTGCGATCACGCTGGTCCCTGTCGGCATCAAGGTGATCGGCGGACATCGCAGCGACGCCCAGGTGCGCGTCGACGAGCCGACCAGCTACCTGGCGGTGGCGGAAGTGATCTCCCGCATGGTGGCGCGATCGCCGTTTGCCGGCGGCAGCTTCTCCGCCGCCGAATACGCCGATGCGCTGCCGGTCACGTCGTTCGTCGCCCAGAACGAGGATGCCGCGGTGATGGAGACGGGCGGCCGGTACTTCCTCAAGGTCGGGAAGGAAGACTGGGCCCCTTATGCCGCGGAGATGCAGTAGATACTAGAATGCCGGCCACCCACGGAGAACGACATGGACCAAGACGATAAGGCGCAACCAGCGCCCGGCAACGAGCCCTCGGCAGAGGACATCGGCGCCTACCTGCGCCAGCGCGATGCGATCGAGGCGGCGCTGAAGGACAAGTTCACGCGCAACCTCACGGTGATGTTCACCGACCTCAAGGGGTCGACGGCGATCGCCGAGAAGTACGGCGATCTCACCAGCCGCCAGGTGATCCAGCACCACAACGACATCCTGCTGCCGGCGGTGAAGGAGAACCGCGGCACCTTCGTCAAGTCGATCGGCGACGGCACGCTGTCGCACTTCGAGAACGCGCTCGACGCGCTGCGCGCCGCCGTGCGCATCCAGCAGGGCATCGACGAACTGAACCGCACGGGCACCTTCCCGATGCCCGTGCTGATGCGCATCGGCATGCACACCGGCAAGTGCATCCTGGAGAAGAACGACATCTTCGGCGACGTCGTGAACACCGCGTCGCGCTTCGAGTCGTCGGCCAATGCCGGCGAGATCTACCTCTCCGAGGAGACCTACAACGCGCTGAGCGACAAGAGCGAGATCTACTGCCGCTTCGAGCGCGAGGTCACGCTGAAGGGCAAGGCCGAGCCGTACCAGGCCTACAAGGCGTTCTGGAGCGCCGAGGAGATCGAGCTCGACCGCAGCGGGGCGCTGAAGAAGAAGCCCGAGGAAACCGTCGACACCGGGCGCCACTGGGTGCGCTACGCGATCGGCTTCGGTGCCGTGATGGCGCTGGTCCTGGCGCTGGCGATGCACGACCGCATCCGCGGCCTCGCCGGCGAGGACCACCGCTCGATCAGCCACACCGTGGGCGAGCCGGCCGGCCGCTAGGCGAGCGGGCGCAAGCGCGCCGCCCGCGGTGCCCCGTTACTTGTCGCCCTTGCCGTGCACGGTCTTCAGCCGCTGCACGCGGTAGCGGCGGATCAGCGCCACCAGTATCCACGTCAGGCCGCCGATGATCGCCGCCAGCAGGGCATAGAACACCGGCGAGTAGGCGTACATCAGCGAGTCGAGACGGTCCGCCGCGGTGTCGACGATATTGACGTCGCCCTGCTTGCCGGTGGTGTAGCGCTTGCCGGCGGACAGCGAGGTCACCTTGGTCTTGGCGCCGCTGAAGTCGATCAGCACCAGGCCGCCGTTCACCTGCGACTGCACCTCGGGATCGAGCAGCTTCTGCGACAGCGCCAGCAGGTCGTTCTGGTCCTCGGCGGCGAGCAGCAGCACGCTGCGGCCGGCCTGCAGCGGCGACTCGAATTCCATCAGCAGGCCGCGGTCGTCGCCGAGCCGGCTGCTCTGGTCGCTGAAGGAGTAGATCGCCTCCTGCTGCCAACTGCGCACCACCGGGTAGGGCACGCGAGACACCTTGCCGACGCGCAGCGGCGCCGCCGCGGCGTATTCGTCCGGCAGGCTGAACAGGTCGCCCACCACGATCAGGTCGCCGTTCCACGCCTTGGGCTTCTGGTAGGTGAGCGACAGGTTGATCAGCGGGAAGCCGTTCTTCTGCGTCATCATGCCGATCAGGTTCATGGTGGCGGAGAGGGTGTCGAGCGTGGGGCGCGCCACGTAGACCGTGCCCTCGAAGCCGTCCGGCCAGCGCGTGAACGGGAACCCGTTCAGCATGAACAACTCCAGGCGCGGCATGTCGACGAAGTGCGGCATGTAGGGGAACTTGAGCGTCGAGTTCTCGAAGATGGTGAGGAACATATGCCCGGTCTGCACCGCCTCGCATTCCTTCGACGAGATGTGCAGCTCCGGCGAGAAGGTGATGGTGTTGTCGCCGGGGCGGAACACGTAGGTGGGGATCTCCAGCTTGTAGTTCTCGAACACGCCGCCGTCGGGGTTGTGCAGCGGGATGGCGCGCACCGCGCGGTTGTTGACCAGCAGGTTGAGGCTGGAGTCGTTGCGCATGCCGGCGCCGTAGGCGAAGTTGAGCGCGATCTCGACGTTGCGGTTCTGCTTGATCATGAAGTCGGCCGGCAGCCGGAAGTTGAGCGACATCGGCTGCGGGTTCATGCCGGCCATGGTGAGCGTCGGCTGGTTGAGCGTCTTGAAGTCGTACAGCTTGTCCGCCGCCAGGATGTTGCGCCCGCCGTAGGCGGTGATGTCGGGCAGCGAGAAGCCGGTGGCCTTCAATTCGTCCGAGCCCGGGTAGCCGATCGACAGGTTGGACAGCGTCTCGGCGGCCAGCTTGACCTCGTCGAAGCTGTTGCCGGTCACCAGCACCAGCGCGTGGGCGGGGTCGGGGCTGCCGTCGCTCTTCGCCATCGGCAGGATCTTGAGGAAGCCGCCCTTGTCGCCGGGTTTCTGCGGCGGCGCCCGCCCCAGCAGCTTGGTGACGAAGGCGGTGGTGCCGATGACCACGTTGTCGCGCCCCGCCTCGAGCGTGTCGGAGACCGTGAAGTCGACGCGCCGGTAGTCGAAGCGGCGCGCCACGCCGGAAGCGACGACGGCCGCCAGCCCGGCGGCCTTCTCGTCGGCGGTGTCGAAGGCCAGGTGCACCGTGGAGGACGGCGTGATGCGCGGGTCGAACACCATGTCGGTCAGGCTGGAAAGCCTGAGCGGTATGGGCTTCAGGTCGTAGTCGATGTCGAGCGACGAGCTGTCGAGCTTGATGCTGGTCCACAGGTCGGTGGCGCAGGGCAGTTCGCATTCCTTCTCCTGGCGGTGCTGGTCGACCTGGAAGGTCAGCTTGTTGTAGCCGGGCTCCAGCAGCTTGGTGGGAAGCGCGATCTTCAGCGCCGAGGAGGGCGTGATGGGATTGAGCTTGGCCTGGCCGATGGGGATGCCGTTGAGCCGGATCACCATCTGCGAGAGGTGACTCAGCAGGCTGGTCGACACCGTGTAGTAGATGTTGAGCGTCGCCGAATTGACCTTCCAGCGTTCCGGGACGGCGAGCTCGATCGCCTGCTCGTCCCGCACGCAGCGCAGCTCAAGGCTCGGAAACGGCAGGAACTGCGTCAGCGGAAACGAGATCGTCGCGGCGACTGCCCGCCCCGGCAGGATGGCGGTCAGCAGTGACAGCAGGGCGAGGAATCGCAGGTGTCGGTACTTCATGGCGTGAGGCTCCTTGGTGTTGCGGCCTGCGCAGGCGGGCGAGGCGTTCGCCGTAGCGCTCTTCGAATCCTTGTGAAATCTGTTTCCCGCGGCGCCACAGCATGGTGCCGCTGGCCAGCAGCCCGTGGGCGCCGAGGCCGGCGAAATGCCAGAGCATGCGCCAGGTGCCGCCGGTCTCCTGCTTGCGCATCCACAGGCGCATCCAGCGCTCGCTGTCGCCGAAGGTGAAGGCGATCGCGGCCGGGTCGCAGGTGTCCTGGTGCACGAACTCCGAGCCGCACAGCAGCTTCTTGCCGCGCCGGATCACGCGCGGCAGGCGCGCCTCGAAGCGGTATTCGCGGCCGTCGTGGTCCTTGGTCTCGATGACGACGCGCTCCATCGGCTGCAGCGCCAGTTCGGTCGGCAGCTCGAAGCCGATGCCGCGCAGCGAGACGTCGAGCACGCGGCCGGGGATGCGCGCCTTGAGCCGCGGCACCTCGACCACCAGCTCGCCGTCGGACTCGATGCGGTGGTGGTTGCGCAGCTGGCGCCGCTCCCAGAAGGCGCCCAGCGAGACCAGCCCGAGCCACAGGTTGTAGAGCGACCAGCTGCCGGTGACGGCGACCACGTCGCGCAGCAGCGGGTAGTCCACCCACTTGTAGGCGGCCATCACCATGGCGACGACGTTGATCACGATCACCAGAAGGAAGGAGATCGCCATCGGGTTGAGGCCGTCGCTGTCGATCATCTTGCCCTTCGGCGTGACCTTGAAGGTCGGCTTGGCGGGATTCAGGAACACGGAAATGACGGCGGGGATCAGGAACATCGCCTGCACGCTCTCGTAGACCTCCGAGAAGAAGGGCTTGCGGGCGCGCGAGTAGAAGAAGTCCATGACGAACCAGCCGCTGATCACGTAGGGGATGGCGAAGGCCAGGATCTGCGGCCACGAGGCGTTGTAGATGCGCAGGCCGAACAGCAGGAAGGTGGCCGGGGAGACGAAGTAGATGAAGCGGACGATGCCGAACAGCCAGAAGAAGCAGGAGTTGAAGTAGCACAGCCGCTGCGCCATGGTCAGCCCGCGCTGGAACAGCGGGTTATTCATCAGCAGCATCTGGAGCATGCCCTGCGCCCAGCGCGTGCGCTGGATGATGTAGTCGTCGTAGGTGTCGGGCGACAGGCCGCACACCATCGGGCGCTCGAAATAGACGCTGCGGTAGCCGCGGCTGTGCAGCGCGAAGGCGGTCTCGGCGTCCTCGGTGATGGTCTTGCCGCACAGCCCGCCGACTTCCATGAGGTGGCGGCGCCGCAGCAGCGCCGCGGAGCCGCAGAAGTAGCTGGCGCCCCAGAAGTCGAGGCCGGGGTGGATCACCCGGTAGAACATGTCGTTCTCGCCGGGCGGGTTGCCGACGCCCGCCAGGTTGCGCTCCACCGGCGTCGGGTTGATGAAGAAGTGCGGCGTCTGCACCAGGAACAGCTTGGGATCGGCGACGAAGAAGCCGACGGTGCGCCTGAGGATGTCGCGCGTCGGCACGTGGTCGCAGTCGAGCACCAGCACCAGGTCGCCGCGAGAATGCTGCAGCGCGTGGTTGACGTTGCCGGCCTTGGCCTGGACGTTGAAGGGGCGCGTGATGTAGCGGATGCCGAGCTCGTCGGCCATGCGGCGCAGCCGGTAATGGCGGTTCCAGGCCGCCATGCCGTGCTCCGGATGGCTGCGCTTGGCCATGGTGCCGCCGTCGTCGCAGATGTAGATGTTGAGCTTCTCGCGCGGATAGTCGATCTGGGTCGCCGCGATGGCGGTGACGCGGATCAGGTCGTCTTCCTCGTTGTAGGTGGGGATGAAGACGTCCACGCTGGGCAGCAGCGCCGGGTCCTCGGGCGCGTCCACCGGCGGCTGTTTGAGCGGCCAGGCATTGAGCAGCATGCCGAGGAAGTGGATGACGATGGCGTACACCTCGGCGAGGTAGAGCACCGACATGCCGGCGAAGTCGGCCGGTCCGGTGTAGAGCAGCGTCTCGGTGCTGCGCCAGTAGATGTAGCGGAACGAGAGGAAGCCCGACAGCAGGATGAACAGCATCCGCAGCGGCATCGAGCGCGACTTGCGGAACAGGTACATCAGCACCAGCACGCCCAGGCACGCCCAGCCGATGATCAGTTGGTGCCGCTCGCCGAGGAAATTGGTGGCGAAGCGATCGAGATAGATCAGCGCAAAGACGGCGAACGCGATCAGCGCCTGGGTGAGCCAGGGCCTTTTCACATTCGCGTCCGCAGGCCGATTCCGTCCCGGCGTTGCGCGGGGCGCTCCTCATGGCCGGCAGCGGGCATGCCGCGGCGGCAGTGGTCGTTCATCTCGTTGGGTCTTCGGCCGGTTCTTTGCCGGCTGTCATGTTCCGCGCATGATGGGCGCAGCCGGCCCGGCATTCAATCGGGTATCTCTGATTCCGCTGGGGATTTTTCGCATCCGCGGCAAGGACGCGGCCGAGGCTTATGCGCGCATAGCCTGGGCTTTTCGGCCGGCGCCCGGGCGGGCGCCGGCGCGGGACGGCGATCAGTCGTCGTCGGTGGCTTCGCGGTGCTCGGCTTCGATGGCGATACCGAGGCGCTGCTGCATCTCGGCGTCGAACAGCGCGTCGAGCTGCGAGCGCAGCGTGTTCCAGCAGCGGTTGTCGCCGTTGCCGGCGCCGGCGTCGTTGATCCCGTCGACCAGGGCCCTGAGATCCGCGTATCCGGCGGCGGGCTTGCAGGTGATGTAGTAAGTGGTGATCTCCATCATCGTCCTCCTTGTCCAGTGAGCGCTTGGTCCGGCCCAAATAAAGCTGAGCGCGTAGGTCAAGTATAGGGACGATGGTGCGCTGCCGCATCGCTTTCTGGCCAAGGATGGATATTTAAGTTAATACGGAAAAACAATGCGATATGAAGCGTGTTGCGTAATGCGGAATTCTGATTCCGCTATCGCAATGACAACGATTCCTAACGGCGGCCCGGTGGGCGGCAGCAACTCGCCTGGGGCTCTCAGTGGCCCGAGCGCAACACTTTTTTGCAATCTCCGTTGAACCGACATGCTACGGTCCGGCTCTACTCGAACACGTTCTGCTCTCAACGGGATTGGCATGGCGCCCCTCGGAAGTTCCCTGCTCGACATCCTCAAGCCGCCGGGAAACCAGTGGCTGGATGACCTCACGCACACCGACAAGCCGCTCCCGCCGGGAATCCGCGTGGTCCGCTACGAGGACGGGGAGAGCGAAGTGTTCGAGAGCGGCGCGCTGCCGCATCCGCTCGAAGAGGCCGAGCACGCCTCGTAGCCTCCCGCGGCGCACTGGAAATCGCCGGCGCCGTCCCCATATCGTCGTTGTTTCCTCGGAAGAAGGATAGGAAGAATGCTGCAACCTCTGTTCGCCGCCTTGCTGCTCGCAGCCTCCGTCGCCGTTTCAGGTCCCGCCGCCGCCGCGGCCGACCCGACCCTCCACGAGGTCTACCAGGCCGCCGAGAGCGGCCACCTCAAGCAGGCGGAAGCGATGATGGACCAGGTGCTGCGCGACCATCCGAACAGCGCCAAGGCCCATTTCGTCGAAGCCGAGCTGCTGGCGAAGGATGGCCGCGCCGACATGGCCAAGGCCGAACTGGCGACGGCGGAACGGCTGTCGCCGGGATTGGCCTTCGCCAAGCCGGAATCGGTGCAGGCGCTGAGGGCGCGGCTGTCGCCGGCTGCAGCCGCGGTGGCGCCGCCCGTTGCCGCGTCGCATGCCGCGCCCGCCGCCGATTCGAGCTGGCTCTACTGGCTGCTCGGCCTGTTCCTGCTCGGCGCCTTCCTCTTCTTCGTGCGCTCGCTGATGCGTCCTCGCGCCGTGGCGCCCGGCTACGGCTACGCCAACGCGGGCGGCTACGGCCCCGGCTACGCCGGGCAGACTTTCGGCGGGACGCCGATGGGACCGATGCCCGGCACCGGCGGCGGCCTGGGATCGAGCATGCTGGGCGGACTGGCGACCGGCGTCGCGGTCGGCGCCGGCGTCGCCGCCGGGGAAGCCCTGATGCATCGCGTGCTCGACGGCGGCCATGGCGCGGATGCGGTCCAGCCGATGCAGTCGTTCGACGCCCCGGGGAACTTCGCCAATGACGACATGGGCGGCACCGATTTCGGCGTCGGCGACGCGGGTTCCTGGGACGACGGCGGCGCTGCCGGCGGCGACTGGAACTGATCTTTCGCCGTCGCGGCCATGCCGCGCCGCCGCCATACCGAACGCCACCGCACCGGACGCACCGGCTGGCTGCGCGCCGCGGTGCTGGGCGCCAATGACGGAATCGTATCGACGGCCAGCCTGATCGTCGGCGTGGCGGCGGCCGCCCCGGGCCGCGCCGGCATCCTGGTTGCCGGGGTGGCCGGGATGGTGGCCGGCGCCATGTCGATGGCCGTCGGCGAATACGTGTCGGTGCACTCGCAGGCGGACGCCGAGATCGCCGACCTGTCGCGCGAGCGGGACGAGCTCGCGCGGGATCCCGCCGCCGAGCAGCGCGAGCTCACCGGCATCTATATCGGGCGGGGCGTCGCGCCGGATGTCGCCGGCGAGGTCGCCCGCCAGCTCATGGCGCATGACGCGCTCGGCGCGCATGCCCGCGACGAACTCGGCATTTCCGGCCACCAGCGGGCGCGCCCCGTGCAGGCGGCGCTCGCCTCGGCGGCCAGCTTCGCGACGGGTGCGGCGATGCCGCTGGCAGTCGTCGCCGTGGCGCCGGCCGAGGCGCTGATCGCCTCGGTGTTCGTCGCCGCCATCCTCTTCCTGGCAGCGCTCGGCGCGCTCGGCGCACGCATCGGCGGCGCTCCCGTGCTTGCCGCCGCGATGCGGGTGAGCCTGCTCGGTGCGATCGCCATGGCGGTGACCGCCGCGATCGGCGCGCTCTTCGGCGGCGTCGCCTGATCTATCATCGGGCCATGTTCCTGCTTCCCGAATCCCGCGCCGCCTGGCCCTCCGAGCGCTTCGCCGAGGTGCTCAAGCGCGAGCTCGAGCGCGTCGATGCCGATGCGCTCCCGCTCCAGGCAGGCCTGACGTCCACCAGCTACGTGGCCGGCGACCGCTTCAGCGTCATGGTGCTCGGCGCCGAGGAAGCGGCCGGTTCCATCCGCGCCCGCGTCGGTGTCTTCTACGAGGGCATCACCGCCGGCTGCAACTGCGCGGGCGATCCGTCCGCGGTGGAGCCGCAGGGCGAGTATTGCGAGATCGAGTTGACGATCGGTCCGGACGGAGAGGCGACCGCCCGGCTCGTGTAGCAGCCGAACTGCCCGACGGCGCAGTCAGCCGGCCGCCCTGCGCCGCTTGTGCGGCTCCCAGGGCGGCTGGCTCTCCAGCCGCGCGGCCAGGAAGTCGACCAGCATGCGGACGCGGTGGGGCACCATGCGGTTGCCGGGCAGCACGGCATAGACGTCGAGTTCGGGGATGGGAAAGGCTTCGAGCACCGGCTTCACGTGGCCGTCGGCGATCGCCTGCGCGCACACGAAGCTCGGCGCGCAGCTGATGCCGAAGCCGCTGGCCGCGGCGTACAGCAGGGCGTCGCCGTTGTTCGCCTGCAGCCTGCCGCGCACCGGGAAGCCCTGCACCTGGCCGTCGACCACGAAATCCCAGCGCTGCGAATCGGCGCCCGTGTAGGCGAGGCATTCGTGATTGGCGAGGTCGGCCGGATGGCGCGGCTTGCCGTGGCGCGCCAGGTAGTCGGGCGAGGCGACGGCGATCATGCGGCTCCAGCTGATGCGGCGGGCGACGTCGCCCGGCTGCAGTCGGCGCGTCACCCGGATGGTGAGGTCGAGGCCGGCCTCGAACAGGTTGCTGCGCTGGTCGCTGTATTCGGCATCGAGCTCGACCTCGGCATGCGCGGCGGCGAACTCCAGCAGCAGCGGATTCAGGTAGCGCAAGCCGAGGCTCAGCGGCACGCTCATGCGGATCGGCCCGCGCGCCGCCTGGCGTTCCTCGGCCAGCCCGGTTTCGGCGGCCTCCACCAGGTTGAGGATGACGCGGCACTTCTCGAGATAGGCGGCCCCCGCCGAGGTGAGCGACAGGCGGCGCGTGGTGCGCGCCAGCAGCTTCACGCCGACAGCCGCCTCGAGCCCGGCGATCTGCCGGGTCACCGCGGAGCGCGCGGCACCGAGCTGCTGCGCGACGGCGGAGAAGCTGCCGCTTTCCGCGACGCGCACGAAGAGCCTCATGGCGGCGAGCTTGTCCATTGTTCCATCTCCGGCAACAAACTATTCCCGATTGTCCTCTATTTCCGGCGGCGGATCGCGGCTACATTGCAGCCATGTCCGATGTACGCGCTGATCTGCCGACGCTGTTCGTTCCGCACGGGGCGCCGACCTTCGCGCTGCGCCCGGGAGCCGCCGGCGCGGCCCTGCGGCGCCTGGCGGCCGGCCTGGCGAGGCCTCGCGCGATCGTCGTGGCGAGTCCC
>DASVZD010000079.1:0-2919 GCA_036391815.1 Rhodocyclaceae bacterium | reverse complement strand
AACTGCTTCTGCGTCAGCGTGAGCTTGGTCTGCGCGCCATCGGCTGCGGCCATGCGCGGGAAATCCTCGGCAGGCAGCGTCTGCAGGTTGAAGCGGCTCTTGCCGGCTTTCAGCGTCAGGCGCTTCTCGTCGAGCGTCAGGCTGACTTCGGCGGATTCGGGCAGGGTGCGCAGGATGTCCTGCAGCTTGCGCGCGGCGACGGTGACGGCCGCCTTCTCGGGACCGACGGCAGCAGTGCCGGTGCGGATCTGGATCTCGATGTCGGTGGCCAGCAGCGTCAGCTTCTCGCCGTTCTTTTCCATCAAGACGTTGGAAAGGATCGGCAGGGTATGGCGTTTCTCGACGATGCCGCAGACCGACTGCAGAGGTCCGAGAATCTGATCGCGTGGTCCTTTAAATAGGAGCATTCTTAAATCTCCTTGTAGTAATAAGCGACGAGCAAGTTTGTGGGCAACCGGTCAATGTTCTTTTATTTCATCCCGTTGGGCTAATGATAACGCTAAGGATCATCCGCCCTTTTACCTGTGAGTTCTTGTGGATGGATTTTGCATTCGGTGGCACCGGGCCAGTTATCCACAAATCGTCCAGGTTTTACTCAGTTCTTTTCCAGAAACTTATCCCTTGATGGTCTGCAGCAGTATATGGATGTCGTTGTTGAGCTGGCCGTCCTTGGCGCGCAGGTCGGTGACGGTGCGGCAGGCGTGCATGACCGTGGTGTGGTCGCGGCCGCCGAAGGCGTCGCCGATCTCGGGCAGGCTGTGCGGGGTCAGTTCGCGGGCCAGCCACATGGCGACCTGGCGCGGACGGGCGATGGCGCGCGTGCGCTTGGTCGAATACATCTCGGCGACCTTGATCTTGAAGTAGTCGGCGACGGTCTTCTGGATCACTTCGAGGGTGATCTGGCGGTTGTGGGCGCCGATGACGTCCTTGAGCGCTTCCTTGGCGATGTCCATGTTGAGGACGCGGCCCTGGAAGTGGGCGAAGGCGACCACCTTCTTGAGCGCGCCCTCGAGCTCACGCACGTTGGAGCGCAGGTTCTTGGCGATCAGGAAGGCGACGTCGTCGCCGAGCTCGATGCGCTCGGACTCGGCCTTCTTCTTGAGGATGGCGACGCGCATCTCGAGCTCGGGCGGCTCGATCTGGACGGTGAGGCCGGAGCCGAAGCGCGAGATCAGGCGGTCTTCGAAGCCCTGGATGTCCTTCGGATAGGTGTCGCAGGTGATGACGATCTGCTTCTTGGCGCTGACCAGGGCGTTGAAGGCGTAGAAGAATTCCTCCTGCGTGCGGTCCTTGCCGTTGAAGAACTGGATGTCGTCGATCAGCAGCAGGTCGAGCGTGTGGTAGAAGCGCTTGAAGTTGTCGAAGGACTTCTGCTGCAGCGTGCGCACGAAGTCGGAGACGTAGTCGGTGGCGTGGGTGTAGAAGACGCGCGCCTTGGGGTTCGCCATATAGACGGCGTTGCCGATGGCGTGGATCAGGTGGGTCTTGCCCAGGCCGGTGCCGCCATAGACGAACAGCGGGTTGTACGAGGTGCCGGGGTTGAGCGCGACCTGCTGGGCGGCGGCGCGCGCCATGTCGTTCGAGCGGCCGGTGACCAGGCTTTCGAAGTTGAAGTCCGGCGACAGCCGGGTCTTCTCGTAGTTGGGGTCGATGGTGACCGCCGGGGCCTTCGGCTTCCGGACTTCCTCGGCGGCGGGCGCGGCGACAGCTTCGGCTTCCGCGTCAGCGCCGTTGCCGGCGGAGCGCGGCTCCTCGATGGCCAGGCTGATGCTCATCGGACGATCGAAGAACTGCAGCGAGATGGCCTCGATCTGCGACAGGTAGCGCTTGCGCACCCAATCCATCACGTAGCGGTTGGGGGCGACCAGGCGCAGTTGCGCCGAACCGTCTTCCTCGAGGCGGAGCGACTTGATCCAGGCGTTGAACTGCTGGACGGGCAGCTCGCGCTCGAATTGTGAAAGACAGGCGGACCAGAACTCGCTCATGCTTGCTGCGTTGAATAAGGCTTTGTTTTGTTGTAGGAATTATTGGAACGCCGCGACCGGGGCGTGATGCGCGGGCTCGAAGCAGGGTTGCGATTCTAGCCGTTTCCATCAAAGTTATCCACAAGGGTCGCCAGAAAAACCGCTTGACAGGAAGGGGTCTGAAACGATGTAATCGCGCGTTTCTCTTGGAAGGACACCGATCATGAAACGCACTTATCAGCCCTCGGTCGTGCGCCGCAAGCGTACCCATGGCTTCCTCGTGCGCAGCCGCACCCGCGGTGGCCGCGCCGTTCTCCGTGCCCGGCGCGCCAAGGGCCGTCATCGCCTGTCGGTCTAAATGCCGCGGCGGGCGTGGCCAAGGACTTCGGTTTTGGCGCCGGCCTGCGACTCCGTGAGGCCGGCGGTTTCGCCGCCGTTTTCGCCCATCGCCGCGTGCTGCGCGGCGCCTTGTTCGATCTCCACTATCGGCCCAACGGCGGCGCTTCGGCCCGCATCGGGCTGGTGATCGCGAAGAAGCTGGCCCGCCGAGCGGTCTGGCGCAACGCGATCAAGCGCGTCGGCCGCGAAAGCTTCCGGCTCGCCCGTCCCGGACTGCCCGCCATGGATATCCTGCTGCGACTCGCCAAGCCGGTTTCCGCCGACAGCGCGGAAGCCCGCAATGCGTGGCGCGGCGACATCGCGGCCCTGATGGGCAGGCTGCCGCGATGAATTCCCTGCTGGCCGCCCCTTTCATCGCGCTGGTGAAGCTCTATCGCTACGCCATCAGTCCCCTGCTGGGCAACAACTGCCGCTTCGAGCCGAGCTGCTCGGAATACGCGGTGGAAGCCCTGCAGCGGCATGGCGCCGGCAAGGGGCTTTGGCTGGCCATCCGCCGTCTCGGACGCTGCCATCCGTGGCATCCGGGCGGTTATGATCCCGTTCCGTAATTTGCGAC
>DASVZD010000078.1:0-3752 GCA_036391815.1 Rhodocyclaceae bacterium | reverse complement strand
AGCCAGTTGCCGTAGTTGGCGGCGAACTTCGGGTGCAGGAACTTCTTGTTGTCGAGGAAGCCTTCGATCGGCTTGCGGACTTGAGGTTGAGCCATTTCTTATGTCTCCGTCAATGTTCGTTGATCAGGCCTTGGCCGCCTTGCGGGCTTCCGCCTTCTTGACTTCTTCGTCCCAGCCCACGGTATTGACGTAGGGGTTCATGCGCGGACGATTGATCATGTTCGGATCGATTTCGACTTCGATGCCTTCCAGGAAGTTGGCCAGGCCGATGCGGTCGATCATCTCGCCGGTGCGCTCGTGCTCGAGGGCGTTTTCGGCGAAGAAGTCCATCACGCGCTGGCCGAGGTCGAGGTAGTTCTCCCAGTCCTCTTCGGTGTTCAGCGGCATGAACGGGACGATCACGGTGCCCATGGTGGCGCCGATCTTCAGCGTGCTCTTGCCGCCGATCAGGATGGTGACGCCCTTGTCCTTGCCGACCTGCAGGCCGCCGGTCATGACGTTGATGCAGTGCATGCAGCGCACGCAGCTCTTGTTGTCGATTTCCAGGGCCTGCTTGTCATCGACCTTGACGCTGGTGATGTTGTCGCCCTTGGCGACGGCGCCGGCTTCCTTCAGCTGGATGGCGCGGGTCGGGCACATGCTGACGACTTCGTTGACCAGCTTGGTGACGCCGTGCTTGGCGACCCACTTCTTGGCCAGGGCTTCGTCGGTGCGGATGTTGTCGCGCCAGGTGCCGATGGTGGCGAAGTCGGAACGCTGGATCGAGTTGGTGCAGTCGTTCGGGCAGCCGGAGAACTTGAACTTGAACTTGTACGGCAGGGCCGGGCGGTGCAGGTCGTCGAGGAACTTGTTGATGACCAGGTAGTGAGCCTTGGCTTCGTCGAAGCAGGACTGCTCGCAGCGGGCAGCGCCGATGCAGGAAGCGGAGGTGCGCAGGGCCGGGCCGGCGCCGCCGAGGTCGAAGCCGAGTTCGTTGAACTCGTCGAAGGCCTTCTGGACGTTCTCGGAGGAGGCGCCCTGGAACATGATGTCGCCGGACTGGCCGTGCAGGGCGATCAGGCCGGAGCCGTGCTTGACCCAGATGTCGCACAGCGCGCGCAGCGTCTTGGTGTCGTAGTGCATGCCGGCGGCCGGCATGATGCGCAGCGTGTGGAACTCGCCGGCGTCCGGGAACTTGTAGCTGCCGTCGGCGTTCTTGATTTCCGAGAAGCGCGGGATGATGCCGCCGCCGTAGCCGACGACGCCCAGCGTGCCGCCTTTCCAGTAGCCCATGCGGGTTTCGTAGGAGTGCTCGAGCTGACCGAGCAGGTCGACCGCCATGTCGTTATCCTTGGCGAGTCGCTTGATGCCGGTGATGAAGCTGGGCCACGGGCCCTTCTCGAGTTCGTCCAGCAGGGGGGTGGGGTGGAGCGGCTTGGCCATCAGAGTGTCTCCTTATTAGCTGTTGGGGTGCCGATCGCGCCAACAGCGCACGGCGGGTTCACAGGTTGAAGCGATGTTAGGGAATAGTGCGGTGCACAAGCCATACTTCCCTAAGGTAGAGAGACCTCGCCACATGGGGTAAGGCGACCTACCCCAAAAGGAGTATTTTTCGGCACCCCCATCCGGTAATGTTTAAACCTACGCCGGGGTGCGATATTCCTCTTCCAAAGGAGTCCCAATTGGACAACATAACCAGCCTCGACAAGTTCCGCGTGCCGATCGGCAACCAGGAGATCGAGTTGCAGCAGATAGAGTATGCCGCGGGAGGCGTGCCGTTCATGCGCGTGCGCATCCGCGAGCATTCGCGCTTCACGATCTTCGACATCGACCCGGTGACGGCGGAGCGCTGGGGCAAGCAGATGCAGGAATGGGCGCGCCAGGCCCAGGAGCGGCAGTGAGCGACGCCGCAGACGCCGACGTCGTCGACCTCGCGTTCTCGCTCTCGGGCGGCGGCGTGCCGGAGGACTACGCCGACGCGCTGTGGGGCGCCCTGGCGCGGGCGCTGCCCTGGCTTGCCGACGACGAAGCGGTCGGCGTCCATCCGCTGGCGCGCGTCAGCCCGGCCAACGGGCGCTGCTATCTCTCGAAGCACACGCGCCTGACGCTGCGCCTCGCCGCCGACAAGGTGGAGCAGGCGCGCGCGCTGTGCGGCGCGAAGCTCGAGCTGGACGAGACCGTCGAGATCGGCGAGGCGAAGGTGCGTCCGCTGTCCGCGGCCAAGGTGATGTACTCCCCCCTGGTGGCGGTCGGCCGCTCCGACGAGGAGGCATTTCTGGCCGAGTGCCGGCGGCAACTGGCCGAGCTGGGCATCGAGGCGCAGCCGATCGTCGGCAAGGCGCAGGCGCTGCGGGCGGCCGGGGCGCTGGTCGAAGGCTTCAGCCTGATGCTGCATGGCCTGCGTGCGGAACATTCGCTGCTGCTGCAGCGCGCCGGGCTCGGCCAGGAACACAAGCGCGGCTGCGGCATTTTCGTGCAGCACAAGTCGATCGCGCCGCTGAGCGGCGACTGATTTTTTGAAGAAGAGCAACTCAACCTTTTAAGAGGAGACCCTCATGGGCTACGTCATCAATGGCGAAGAAAAAGAAGTGGACGATTACGGCTTCCTGGTGGAGCCCGACTACTCCGAGGAGGCGGTCAAGGTCATCGCCGAGGCCGAAGGCGTCACGCTGACGGACGACCACTGGACCGTCATCAACTACTTCCGCGACAAGTACCGCGACGAGGGCAAGACGCCGAACTTCCGCAACTTCATGAAGGACATGGAAGAAGTCATGCCGGGCGCCGACTCGAAGAAGATGTACGACCTGTTCCCGCAGGACGGTCCGGCGAAGCAGGCGGTGAAGATAGCTGGACTGCCGAAGCCCTACGGAAAAGGCGGTTATTGATCGCTGCTTCGCCGGAGGCGGGCTGACGCCCGCCCGGCAAATAAACGCCCCCCACCCCCTCCCCCCGCCCCGGGGCGGGGGCCTGGTCGGCTCGCTGCGCTCGTGTAACGAGCGCTTCTAACACTGCCCGTCCCTTCTCATGGCGTCCTCGATCCTCTCCAGGCTGCGCTGGTCGTTCATCGGTTTCGGCGTTTCCGTCGCGCTGGTGTTTCCGTTCTACGCGCAGTTCTTCGTGGAGTGGAAGCCGGGGATGCTGCCGTGGTTCGTGCTGGGCTGCATCGTGGCGGGGATTTCGATCGGGCTGTTCTCCTACGCGATCATGAGCGCGGTGCTGCTCTCCAAGCTGCGCGGCATGGCGGAGACCGCCGAGGCGATCGGGTCGGGCGACCTGACGGCGGGATGCACGCTGGAGTCGCGCGACCTCATCGGCGCCATCGCCGATTCCTTCCGCAAGATGACCGGCAGCATGCGCGGCATCGTCTCGGACATCTCGTCGCTGTCCGAGCGCGTCGGCCGGGAGACGCAGTCGATCGACGGCCTGATGGAGAACCTGGCGGCCAAGCTTTCCTCCCAGCACCGGAATTCGTCGCAGATCGTCGAACTCGTCGGCACGCTTGACGACTCTTCCAGCCGCATCAGCGACAGCGCCGCGTCTGCGGCCGCCAACTCGGAGCAGTCGCGCAAGTCGGCGGCCGGGGGGCGCGAGACGGTGCTGCGGGCGCAGGAGGGCATCGCGCGCACGGACGGCGCGGTGCGCGGACTGGCGGAGGATGTCGGCAACCTGGCCGAGCATTCGAAGGTGATCGAAGGCATCTCGGGCTCGATCCGCGAGATCGCCGACCAGACCAACCTGCTGGCGCTCAACGCCGCCATCGAGGCGGCGCG
>DASVZD010000077.1:0-1959 GCA_036391815.1 Rhodocyclaceae bacterium | reverse complement strand
TAGGTCTCGGGCTGCGCGAACGCAGGCAGCGCGATGGCGGCGGCCGCCAGCAGGGCCAGGCTTTTCATGGTGGACTTCCTCTCTGTGGGGTTGGGGTTTGTCGTTATTTCCCGGCGTTGGCCAGGAAGTGGAACTTGATCTGGACCTCGTTGGCGACCGTGCCGAAATCGGCCCATTCGCCGCGGCCGATGCCGTAGTCGGCGCGCCGGATGACGAAGCTGCCGTCGAACACCGCCGCCTTGCCCTGCGGCGTGAAGGTAAAGGGAGCCGTGACGTCCTTCGTCACGCCGTGGATGGTCATCTTGCCGGCCGCCTCATAGCGGTTGCCGCCCAGCGGCCTCACCGACGTCGCCACGAATTTCGCCTGAGGGAAGTTCTTCACGTCGAACCAGTTCTTGCCCTTGACCTCCTCGTCGGCCTCGGCCAGGCCGGTATCGATGCTGTTCGGATCGACGTCGATCTCAGCCTTGGCGGCGGCCGGCTTGGCGGGATCGAAGTCGATGCGTGCGCCGAACTTCTTGAAGCGGCCCTCGACCGGAACGCCCATCTGCTTGTAGTCGAAGGTAAGGGCGCTCTTGTCCGGCTGGACGGCGTAGGGAGCGGCGCCGGCGAGCGGCGCCAGCAGGACGGCGAAGGACAGCAGCAAGAGTTTCTTCATGGTTTTCCTCTTTCTCAGGCGGTACGTCGATGGGGAAGCATGCGCGTCAGCACGCCGTCCTTGTCGACGAGTTGGTGCTTGAAGGCGGCGGCGACGTGGCCGGCCACCGCGGCGGCGAGCAGCCAGTTCAGCCATTCGTGGATTTCCTGCAGCGCGTCGGCGAGTTCCTTGTTCTTCGCCACCAGGTCCGGCAGCTGCCACAGGCCGAAGTAGACGGTCGGCACGCCGAGCGCCGAACTCATCAGCCAGCCCGACAGCGGGATGGCGATCATCAGCAGGTAGAGCGACGCGTGGCCGGCATGCGCGGCGCGCTGCATCCAGGGCGACATGCTGGACGGCAGCGCCGGCGGCCGGTGCGCGGCGCGCCAGGCCAGGCGCACCAGCACCAGCAGGAAGGCGGTGACGCCTGCCCACTTGTGCCAGGAATACAGCTTGAGCTTCAGCGGCGACAGGTGCAGGTCGCTCATGTAGAGGCCCAGCGCGAACAGCCCGGCCAGCAGCACGGCCATCAGCCAGTGCAGCGCGATGGCGGTCGTCGTGTAGCGCTCGTTCATGTCTCGCTCTCCTTGCCGCGCGGATGGAAGGCGAAGGCGTCCATCGCGAGCACGTAGTCGTCGATTCCGGCATGGACGCGCTCCGGCCGCGCGCCCTCCCCCGCGGCGCCCAGGGCGACGTAGAGCGGCAGCAGGTGCTCGTCGCTGGGATGCGCCTGGGCCGCATCCGGCGCCCGCCGGCGATAGTCGAGCAGCGCCGGCAAGTCGCCCGCCGCGATGCGCTGCCAGACCCAATCGGGAAACCCGCGCACGTAGGCCGGCGCCGGCGCGCCTCCGCCGGCCACGAGCTGGAAGTCGCGCAGGTTGTGCGTCAGGTTGCCGCTGGCGACGACCAGGAAACCCTCGCCAACCAGCGGCGCCAGGGCACGGCCGACGGCGAGGTGGTGCGCCGGTCCTGCATCGCCCTGCACCGAAAGCGGAATGACCGGCACGTCGGCGTCGGGGTACATCAGGCGCAGGGGCACCCAGGCGCCGTGATCGAGGCCGCGGCCGGGATCGGACATCGCATCGATGCCGGCGGTGCGCAGGCGCTCCAGGATTTCGGCGGCGCCTTCGCGGCAGCCGGTGGCCGGATAGCGGATAGCGTAGAGCTCGCGCGGGAAGCCCCAGAAGTCGTGGATCGTCTCGGGCCGGTCGGCGAAGCCCACGGTGGCGGTGCCGGTATCCCAGTGCGGGCTCACCACCACGATGGCGCGCGGCCGCGGCAGGCCCGCGGCGAGCCGCTGCAGGGCGGCGCCCGCGGCACCG
>DASVZD010000076.1:0-10384 GCA_036391815.1 Rhodocyclaceae bacterium | reverse complement strand
GCCGAGCAGCTTTCGGAATTGCGGGCCAGCGGGCTGCGCGAGGCGGGGCCGTCGGCGGAGCCCCTGTTCCTGGTGTGGCAGCGGCGCCGCCAGCGCGGCTGCTGCGCCGAGTTGGCGGTCGACGCCGTGGCGCTCGATCCGCGCAGCCGCATCGGCCAGACCCTCCTCGCGGGCAATCCCTTCGGCCTCGTCGAGGGCCTGATGATCGGCGCGCGCGCCTTCGGCGCGACGCTTGCGGTGCTGCGCCTGCCGGCGGAGCTGTCGGACCTCGAAGTCGGCGTGCTGAACGCCTGGGACGACATCCGCGCGCGCGGCCTTCACCAAGGTCTGGAGCTGGACATCCAGTTCCGCCATGGCGATCGGCCGTCGCTGCGCACCGACGGCAACGGCCATGACGAAGGCGCCGCGCTCGCCCAGAGCCTGGAGAGCTGGTACCAGACGGCCCTGGTGTTCGCCCTCGGCGCTGCGCAGTACCGCCTGCTGCAGGGCGAGGCGCAGGCCGGCACGCAGCTCCTCACGCTCGGCGGCGAAGTGCGCCGCCCCGGCCTGGTCGAAGTGGCGGCCGGTGCCGAGCTGTGGCGCATCGTCGAGGAGCAGGGCGGCGGCGTCGCCGAAGGGCCGGAGCCGATCGCGCTGGCGCTCGACGGCGGCCTCGGCGGCTTCCTCCCCGTCGACGCGCGCATCCGCTTCGGTCCCGAGGACCTGCTGGCCGCCGTGGTTAGCCCGCGGCCGCAATCGCTGTGGGTGATCGGACGCAACCTGTGCATCGTCGATCTCACGCGCGATGCCCTCTATCGCCACTGGAAACTCGCCGAGGGAGGCGACCGGGCGGTGCGCGCCCTGCTGGCGCGCGCGGCGCGGCTGTCGACGCAGGTCAAGGTCGGCCGCGCCGGGCCCGGCCACCTGGCCGAGCTCGAAGCCATCGGCCACGAACTGCACGGCCGCGGGCTGGCGGCGGCATGGCCGCTCGGCAGTTCCCTCACGCATTTCCGTTCCGCGTGGGAGCAGCACATCGACGCCGGATGCTGCCCCGCCGACGTCTGCTTCAAGCGCCCGCCGCCGCCGTGCCAGGCGGCGTGCCCGGCCAACCTCGACATCCCGAGCTTCATCGCGCACATCGGCCATCACCACTACGAGGACGCCGTGCGCGTGATCGTGCAGGACAACCCGCTGCCGATGACCTGCGGCCTGGTGTGCCCGGCGCCCTGCGAATCCGCCTGCCTGCGCGGCCAGACGACGTCCGAGCCGCTGTTCATCCGGCCGATGAAGGCGGTGGCCTCGCGCCACGCGCTCAAGGAAGTCGGCGGCTATGCGCTGCCCGAGCGCGCGCCGCGCACCGGCAAGCGCGTCGCCATCATCGGCGCGGGGCCAGCGGGCCTGGCGGCCGCCTACTTCCTCGCGGTGCGCGGCCATGCGGTCGACATCTTCGAGTCGCAGGAGGACGCCGGCGGCATGCTGCGCTACGGCATCCCCGCCTACCGCCTGCCGGCGAACCTGCTCGACATCGAACTGGCGCAGATCGAGCGCCTCGGCGTGCGCATCCACACCGGCCATCGCGTCGAGAGCCTGAAGGCGCTGCGCGAGCAGGGCTTCGACGCCATTTTCATCGCGCCGGGCTTCCAGCTCTCGCGCAAGGTGCCGTTCGAGGGCGCCGATCTTCCGTTCGTCGGCGGCGGCATGGATTTCCTGCGCGGCGTGCGCAGCGGGGCCAACCCGCGCCTGAAGGAGCGCGTGGTGGTCGTCGGCGGCGGCAACGTCGCCATCGACGTGGCGCTGACTGCGCTGCGGCAGGGCGCGCGGCATGTCGACATGGTGTGCCTGGAGAAGCGGCGCGAGATGCCGGCCAGCCATTGCGAGATCGAGACGGCGCTGGCCGAGGGCGTGATCATTCAGAACGGCTGGGGACCTCTGCAGGCGGCGGCGGACGGGCAGATGACCTTCCAGCACTGCCCGCAGGTATTCGACGAGAACCGCCGCTTCGCGCCGCGCTTCGATGCCTCGCGCACGCTGGCGCTCCACGCCGACCACGTGCTGCTGGCGGTCGGACAGACGCTCGACGACCATTATCTCGAGGACGCGCAGCTCGAAGTGCAGCGCGGTCTGCTGCTCGCCGATCCCGTCACGCTCAAGACCAAGGAGGTCGGCGTGTTCGCCGGCGGCGACGCGGTGCACGGCCCCCGCACGGTGGTCGCCGCGGTGCGCGCCGGCAAGCAGGCGGCGGCATCGATCGACGCCTGGCTGCGCGACGAGGACATGGACGGCCACTGGGGCGACCCCAGGCGCCGCGACCGCGTCGCCCCGCTGCATACGGACCCGCATGCGCGCAGCCACCTGCACCGCACGCTGATGCCCGAGCTGGAGATCGAGCAGCGCGAAGCCTATCGCCAGGTCGAGCTGGGCCTTTCCGAGGCGCAGGCCGACCAGGAGGCGAGCCGCTGCCTGCGCTGCGACCTCTGCATGGGCTGCGGCCTGTGCCAGCTGGTGTGCAGCGAAGTCGGGCCCGAGGCGCTGCACATGGAGGAAACGACGGCCGGGCGTCTCGCCTTCCAGGACTTCGAGCGCCCCGGCGAACGCTGCATCGGCTGCGGCGCCTGCGCCCAGGTCTGCCCGACCGGCGCCATCGCCATCGAGGACGTCGGGGGCGAACGGCGCACGGTGATCACCGGGACGATGGTGAAGGCGCAGCCGCTGCTGGCGTGCCGCGCCTGCGGAAGCCCGTTCCAGGCTTCCGCGCATCGCGGCTGGGTGGCCGCGCGCGTCGGCGCGGCGGCCCGGGGGCATTTCGAGGCGGCGCTGTGCCCGGATTGCGCGCGCGCCGATGCGGCGCGCGTGCGGACCGGGACGGCTGCGTTCCGGCCCGGGTAGGCGGGCGGGGACTCCCGGCTCAGTAGCGCGCGTCGGCCGGCTTCTTGTCCTTCGGCCAGTCCTTCAGCTTCTCGGGGAAATCCGGCCGCGGCTGGTGCGAGAAGTATTCCGCGACGTCGACCGCCTCCTGGTCGGACAGGCTGCCCTGCCCCAGCGGGAACCCCGCGTGCGCCCCGATCGGCATGTTGCGCTTGACGAAGGCCGCCGCCGTGTAGGTGCGGGCCATGCCCGCGCCGAGGTTGAACGAATCGTCGCCCCATAGCGGCGGATAGACGGTCCTGCCGTCGGCCGACTTGAGCCCTTCGCCGTCCTTGCCGTGGCAGAGGGCGCATTGTTCCGCATAGACGCGGCGGCCGTTTCCGGCATCGGGCTTGATCGCCATGTCGACCTTCCCGACGCCGCGGCCCGGCACCTTGTCGCCCGGCTTGGCTGCGCGCTTCATCCAGTCGAAGTAGGCGACCATCGCCTTCATGTCGGGCGAATCCGGCGCCAGCGGCTTGCCGTTCATCGACCGCTTGAAGCAGCCGTTGATGCGGTCCTCGAGGGTGATCACCCGGCCGGCCCGCGGCGCGTAGCTGGGGAAGAAGGCCGAAACCCCGACGAACGGCGAGCCGTCGGCGACGGTTCCGGAATTCAGGTGGCAGCTGGTGCAATTGAGGGAATTGCCGACATTCCCCGGCAGCAAGGCCTTCGTCTCGAGGTGCAGGCGCATCCCGCGCACCAGTTGCTCGGCATTCGGCTGGCCCAGCATGTCGGCCAGGCGCGGCGTGTCGAACGGCGACGGGGTCGTCTTCGGTGCCAGCGCCTCCCGCATCTTGCGGACCTGCGGCTCGGTCACCGCGGGCGACTTGCCGCCCCAGGCGGCGCGCACGAAGCTGAGGATCTCGGCGAGCTCCCGGTCGGACAGCGAGGCGAACGCCGGCATGGTCATCACCCGCGGATGGGCGGCGGTTTGCGGGGTCTTGGAGCCGGTCAGCGCGACGTGCAGCAGGGTGGCCGGATCGCCGGCCACGATCGCCGGGTTCCCGGCCATGGGCGGGAAGATGGCGATGACGCCGCCGCCGTCGAGCCGGTGGCAATCGGCGCAGAACTGCACGTAGCCCAGTCCGCCGCGCGTCCTGAAGAGGTCGGCCGGCACCCCGGCGGCCGCTGCCGGCGCCAGGTCGTGCTCGCCCGCGGGCAGCGACTTCAGGTAGAGCGCGATGGCGCGCAGGTCCTCGTCGGTGAAGTGCTGCGTGCTGTGGTGGATCACCTCGGCCATGTTGCCGGAGACCGTGGCGAAGCGGTTGCGCCCGGTCTTGAGCAGGTCGACCGTGTCCTCGACCGTCCACAGGTCGCGCAGGCTCAGCGCGTGCCAGTTTTCCACGGTTTCGCCGGCCAGGTAGTGGCGGCCCGCTTCGCCGCTGTCGCTCATCGCCTTCTCCTGGAAGGCGACGCCGCGCGGCGTGTGGCAGGAACCGCAATGCCCGAGGCCCTGGGCGAGGTAGGCGCCGCGGTTCCAGACGGCGTCCCGGGACGGGTCCGGTGCGAAGCGGCCCTCGTCCAGGAAGGCCCAGTTCCAGAGCTTGAGCCCCCAGCGCATGCTGAAGGGCCAGCGCATCTCGGACGGCTTGTTCGGCTGGTTCACCGGCGCGACGCCGTTCATCAGGTAGGCGTACAGGGCCCGCATGTCGTTGCCGCTGATCCGGCTGTACGACGGATAGGGCATCGCCGGATAGAGGTTGTGGCCGTCGGCGGCCACGCCCTGCCGCATCGCCCGGTCGAACTGCTCGAACGAGTAGCCGCCGATGCCGGTCGCGGCGTCGGGCGTGATGTTGGTCGAATGGATCTTGCCGAAGGGTGTCGGCAGCTCGCGTCCGCCCGCCATCGGCCGGCCGTTGTCCGCCGTGTGGCAGGCGACGCAATCGCCGAGCTGCGCGATGTATCGGCCCTGCTCGACGAGGGCGGCGTCGGCGGCGCGCGCGCCGGACGCCTGCATGGCCGCGATCGCCAGCATCCAGGCCGTGGCTGCTCCGAATCGGCTGCTGAGGTTCATGTTCCGCTCCCTGGAGGATTCCCCAACGCCCAGTATCGGAAATCGCGCGCGTTTTTGCCATCCGGATCGGTTGCCGGAGGATTAAGGTATCCTGATCCGCGCTTGCGGCAGACAGGAAGACACCGCCATGGAACGCATCACCATTTCACTCGACGAGGAGCTCGCGCGCGAGTTCGACCGGCTGATCGAGCAGCGCGGCTACCGCAACCGCTCCGAGGCCGTGCGCGACCTGCTGCGCCAGCATCTCGAGGAGGCGCGCCAGGGGACCAACGAGGCGCGCCATTGCGTGGCCAGCCTGTCCTACGTCTACAACCACCATGAACGCGAGCTGGCGGAGCGCCTGACCGAACTCCAGCACGGCCACCACGATCTCACGGTGGCGACCATGCACGCCCACCTCGATCACGACAACTGCCTGGAGAACGTCATCCTGCGCGGGCCGACCGCCTCCGTCAGGGCCTTCGCCGATGCCATCATCGCCGAGCGCGGCGTGCGCCACGGCAGCGTCAACGTCGTCTCGGTCGAAGTCGACCGCGGCGCCCATTCGCACGGCTACGCGCCGGCCGGCGGCCGCGCGCACTCGCACCTGCACCTCAAGCCCAAGGCCTGAGCCGATGGCGGAGAAGTCCACCATGCTCGAGACGCTTGCCGCTGCGACCGGCGCCGCCGCGGAGGACATGGTCTGGCTCGACGTCATCCACAAGATGGACGAGGTCTACAACGACCTGCTCAAGTACGAGGTGGCGCTCGAGGAGAAGAACGCGGCGCTGGAGGACTCGCAGCAGTTCATCTCCTCGGTGCTCACGTCGATGTCGGACGTGCTGATCGTCTGCAGCCGCGCCGGCATCGTCGAGAGCGTCAACCAGTCGATGCTGACGCTTTCGGGCAAGTCCGAAGCGGACCTGCGCGGCCGGCCGATCTTCGACCTGTTCGCGGACGAGCCGTCGCGCCAGGTGGCGCAGCGGCACTTCGCCGGCCGCCCGGGCGAGCGGCTGGCGGACTGCGAGCTGCAGATGGCGGGCGTCGGCGGCGCCTCCGTGCCGGTCTCGCTCAACTGCACGCCGCGCATCAGCGCCACTGGCAAGCTGCTGGGCGTCGTGGTCACCGGCCGCCCGGTGGGCGAGCTGCAGCGCGCCTACCAGGCGCTGCGGCGCGCGCACGACGAGCTCAAGCACACGCAGCAGCAGCTGCTGCATTCCGAGAAGATGGCTTCGCTCGGCCGGCTGGTGGCCGGCGTCGCCCACGAGCTGAACAACCCGATCAGTTTCGTCCTCGGCAACACGCTGGCGCTGAAGAAGTACGCCAGGCGCATCGCCGAGTACCTCGATGCCGTGCATGCCGGCATGCCCGCGGCCGAGCGCGAGAAGCTGCGGCAGGAGCTGCGCATCGACCGCCTGCTGGCGGACCTGCCGTCGCTGCTCGACGGCACCGTGGAGGGCGCGGAGCGCACCCGCGACATCGTCGACGGCCTCAAGCGCTTCTCCGCCGTCGATCGCGACCAGCGCGAGCGCTTCGATCTGGTGCCGGTGATCGAGCGGGCGGTGAGCTGGGTGGCGAAGGCCGCGCCGGAGCGCTTCCGCGTAGAGCTCGAGCTGCCGGAGCCGCTGTTCGTCGTCGGCTCGCCGGGGCAGATGCAGCAGGTGGTGATGAACCTGGCGCAGAACGCCGCCGACGCCTCGGCCGGGCTGGCCGAGCCGCGCCTGACGGTGACCGCCAGCAGCGACGGGCAGTGCGCCGTCATCGACTTCCGCGATTACGGGCCGGGCATCGGCGCCGAGAACCTCGGCCGCATTTTCGATCCCTTCTTCACCACCAAGCCGGTCGGCAAGGGCACCGGGCTCGGCCTCGCGATCAGCTACGGCATCGTCGAGCGCCACGGCGGCCGGTTGTCGGCCTTCAACCATGCCGAAGGCGGCGCGGTGTTCACGCTGGTGCTGCCGCTGGATACGGGGGCCTGACGACGATGTCGGAGTGCTGCTCGGCTCGCGGCCGGGTTTGCGGCCAAGCGTCGCCCGGGGACCTGCAATGGGCGCTGCGCCTCGAAGCCTGGAGCATCGCCTGGATGGTCGTCGAGGCGGCCGTCTCGTTATGGGCCGGGCTTGCGGCCGGCAGCCTGCTGCTGATCGCCTTCGGCGTCGACAGCGTCATCGAACTTGTCTCGGCATGCGTGCTCTACCTCCGGCTCCGCCACGAGTTTCGTGGCGACCACGAGAGTGTCGAGGCGCTGGAAGCGCTGGAACGCAAGACCGGAAGGATTGCCGGCTACCTGCTCGTCGCGCTGGCTGCCTATGTGGCGGCTGAAGGGGCCTGGGGACTGACGCGGGGACACGAGGCGTCGTCCTCGGTCGCCGGGCTGGCCGTCGCCGTCATCGCCGCGATCGGTATGCCGTTTCTGGCAAAGGCGAAGATCCGCGCCGCCGATCGGATCGGCAGCGCGGCCTTGCGCGCCGACGCCATGGAGACCTTCACCTGCGGCTATCTCTCCTGGGTGCTGCTCGGCGGCCTGGCTGCCAACGCACTGCTCCATTGGTGGTGGCTCGATGCGGCTGCCTCGCTGCTCATCGTCCCGCTGCTGCTGAAGGAGGCGCGCGAGGCCATCAACGGGCAATGCAGCTGCGGATAGAACCGCTGCAGTCAGACCAGGCCGGTGGCCCACGCCGCCGCCGCGAGCCCCAGCGCCGCTAGCGCGGAGAGGGCCGCCGCCGGCGCCAGGGCGCCCCGGCCGCGCATGAGCGAGACCGCGTAGGCGGCCTTGAGGAGGTTGTTGGACGACGCCGCGATCAGCACCGCGGCAGCGCCGACGGACGCCGGCAGGTTGGCGCCATGCTCCTGCGCCACGCTCAGCACGAAGGGATCGATGTCGGAGAAGCCCACCACCGCCGCGAGGCCGTAGACGCCGCCGGCGCCGAAATGGGCGTTGACCCAGCTCGAGGCCACCGAGATGACGACGAACAGCACGGCGAAGACCAGTGCCGCGTTGAGCTCGAGCGGGTTGGCCGGGGCGGGCGCGCCGACCTCCGTCTTGCCCATCTTCGACGGCTTGCCGTGGAAGGCCGCCAGGGCGGTGCCGATGGCGGCGAGCATCAGCAGCGTGGGCGCGAGTTCGGCCGCCAACGCGAGGTTGAGCAGGGCGATGATCACCAGCAGCCGCAGGTACATGACGGCGGTGGCGAGCACGATGCCCGTCTGCGCCATGCGCAGCGCCTCGGGATCGGCGCCGGCGCGCTTGGCCAGCACGACGGTGGTGGCCGTCGACGAATACAGCCCGCCGAGCAGCGCGACCCACCAGCCGCCGCCCGCCGGAGCCACGTAACGCTGCAGCAGGTAGCTGGCGTAGGAGACCGTGCACACCGCCAGCACGGCGAGCCAGACCTGGTGCGGCGTGATCTGCGTGAGCTGGGTCACCGGCTGGTTCGGCAGGATCGGCATGATGAGGCCGGTGAGGATCAGGAACTTGCCGGCGGTGACGATCTCGGCGAGTTCGATGCGCCGCGCCAGCTGGTGCAGCCGCTCGCGCGCCGCCAGCAGCAGCACCGCGCCGACGGTGACGGCGATGGCGACCCACGGCGGCCCGACCATCACGGCCGGCCCGAGCAGGTAGGCGAGCACGTTGCACACCGGCACCATCAGGCCGGCGTTGGAGTGCCCTTCGCTGCCGGGTTGGGCGACCTGGCTCCAGTAGTAGGCGGTCAGCCAGGCGCCGAGGATCAGCAGGCCGACGCTGAAGGGCAGCAGGTTGGCGGCATCGAGCCGGTAGAGCAGGGCGCCGGCCAGCGCCAGCAGCGGGAAGCTGCGCACGCCGCCCGGGCGCTCCTTGCCGGCGCGCGAGTAGAAGTCCTCGAAGGCGAGGCCGAAGAAGAAGCCCAGCGCGAGGACCAGGAAGAAATCGGCGAACAGGCTCATTTCGGGGGACATGCCGGGCAATTTACACCATGCGCCGCGGCCGGGCGTCGGCCGGACACCCGGTAGGAAGAAATAGTGTAAAGTTCATACCGCCATGGACGCGCTGCCCCAAGACATCGTCGCGCTGAGCCTGCTGATCTTCGTGCTCGGCATGAAGCACGGCTTCGACGCCGACCATCTGGCGACCATCGACGGCCTGACGCGCTTCAACGCGCGCGCCAATCCGCGGCTGGCGCGCTTCTGCGGCGCCTTCTTCTCGCTGGGCCACGGCGCCGTGGTGGTCGCCATCGCGCTGGCCGTCAGCACGCTGGCGGCGCGCTGGCAGACGCCCGAGTGGCTCGATGCCTTCGGCGCCTGGATTTCCATCGCCTTCCTGCTGGCGCTGGGCGGCGTCAACATCCACGCCGTGCTGCGCAGCGCGCCCGGCCAGATCGTGCAGCCGATCGGCCTCAAGGGCCGCTTCCTCGGCCGCCTCGGACGGGCCGCCAGCCCGCTGTGGATCGCGCTGGTGGGCGCGCTGTTCGCACTGTCCTTCGACACCGTGAGTCAGGCCGCGCTGTTCGCCCTGGCGGGGACGCGCGCCGGCGGCTGGCAGCAGGCGCTGATGCTCGGGCTGCTGTTCATGGCCGGCATGCTGGCGACCGACGGCATCAACGGGCTGTGGATCTCGCGCCTGATCCGGCGCGCCGACGAGGCGGCCGTGCTGGCGTCGCGCGTCATGAGCCTGGCAGTCGGCGGCATGAGCCTGGCGGTCGGCGCCTTCGGCCTGATGAAGCTGTCGCTGCCTGCCGTCGATAGCTGGAGCGCCGGCAAGGAATTGGCCTTCGGCGGCGGCGTGGTCGCCGTCATCGCCGCCAGCTTCCTGGTCTCGCTGCGCCTGGCCCGCGGCCAGGCCGTGGCCGCCGTCGGCGACCGTTAGCCCGCTGCCGCGCCGCGCGGCGATAATGCGGGCCATGAGCGTTTCCTTCGATCCCGGTTCGGTTCGCATCGGCCTGCAATGGCGGGAAGGCGGTGTGCGCGAGGCGTCGGTGCGGGTGGTGCGCCCCACCGCGGCCGCCATGCTGCGCGGGCGGCCCGCCGACGAGGCCGTGCGCATGCTGCCGCTGCTCTACGCGATCTGCGGCGTGGCGCAGGGCGTGGCCGCCGGGCTGGCGCTGTCCGCGGCGCGCGGGGTGCCGAAGGACGGCGGCGAGGATGCCGCCGTGCTGGCCGAGGCGCAGCGCGAACACTTGTGGCGGCTGCTGCTCGACTGGCCGCAGGCGCTCGGCATGGAGCGCCGGGAAGGCCTCTTCGTCGCCGGCCGCAAGAAGCTGCAGGAGGGCGGTTTCGCCGATTGGGCGCAGGATGCCCTCGGCGAGCACTGCGCGGACATCGGACGCCGCCTCGCGCAGCTGCCGCAGCCGGTCCCCGGCGACGATCCCCAGCTGCCGGCGCTCGACGCGGCGCGGACGCTCGCGCTGTGGCCGCGCCTCGATGCCGCCTTTGCGGCCGCGCCGCTCTACGAAGGCGCGCCGGCGAGCACCGGCGCGCTGGCGCGCCATCCCGAGCAGGCCACGTTGGGACCGCTGGCGGCGCGCGTGA